>JBBRIV010000221.1:0-5316 GCA_038220425.1 Candidatus Limnocylindrales bacterium | reverse complement strand
AGGAACAGCGGTGAGTCGATCCGGCGCATGACCACGAAGTAGGTGGCCACGAAGCCGTAGCGCTGGAGGACCGGCAGCGCGTTCGTGATCCCGTCGCGGTGACCGTCGTCGATCGTGATCACGAATGTCCGGGGTGGCGGTCGGCGGTCGGTGGCCAGGTCAAGCTGGAGCGTGGCCAGGGTGATCGTGTGCCAGCCGGCTTCGGCCAGCAGGCCCAGCTCCTGGGCGAATACCGCCGGGTCGATGAGCAGGCCGGGCAGGGCCGGGCCGGCGTTGGCCGCCGTGACGATGCGGTGGTACATCAGGATCGGCACGTGCAGGGTGAAACCGGGATCGGGTGTCGAATCCACCGTTGCCGGCCAATCAGCGCCGACGGTCCTGATCGGTCGAGGCGAGGCGTGCATCCCGGGCTCGCCAAACGAAGGCCACGGCGACGGCCAGATGGACGGCCACGGCGATGGCCCAGTTGAGCTGGCGGGGTCCGGTTGCGTCCCGCCGATGGCCAGGCTGCTGGCTGGCTGGCTCGACGGAACTCCGGTCGAGATGGCCCGCCCAGCGGCTACCGGGGCTGAGGTCGCGCAGGCGGCCAGCAGCACGGATGCGACCAGGATGAGCGAGGCGAGCTGCCCCGAGCCAGGCCGTTGTGGTGCGAGCCGTGCCGGCATGCTGGACCGTCTGTCGATGCAGGGAGGTCCGGGCGGGCAGTCGAAGTGAGGCTAGGCCTCGGTCTTCTTGGCCGGAGCTTTGGCCGGTGCCTTAGCCTTGGCCGGCGCCTTGGCGACGGTCTTGACTGCAGCCTTGGGCTTGGCAGCTGCCTTGGCCGTCGGCTTGGGCGGCGCCTTGGGCGCAACCGCGGCCTTGACGGCGGCCTTGGCTGGAGCTGCCTTGGCGGCGGCAGCCTTCTTGGCCGCACCGCGGACCGGCTTGGCGGCGGCGGCGGCCGCGGTCTTCGACTCGGCCCTGGACTCGGCCTTGGCGACCGCGGCGGCTGCGCTGGCGGCTGCCTCGGCTCGGGCCGTCTTGCTCAGGGCGGCGCGGGCCTTGCCGGCAGCCGTCTGGGCACCCTTGGCCTTGTCCGCCTTGGCCAGCGCGATGCGGGCCTTGGCGGCCTTCACAGCGGCGGCCTTGCCGGTGGTCTTGGTCAGCTTGGCGACCGTCTGGACCTGGGCGCCACCCAGGGCGGCATTGACCTTGCGGGTCAGGCGAGACTTCCGGCGAGCTGCCGCGTTGGCATGGATGGCACCGGCCTTGGCGGCACGATCAAGGGCGCTCAGGGCGTCCTTGAGGGCCTCGACGGCGTCTCCGGCCTGGCCACCCGTGGCGACCTTGACGGCCTTTGAGACGAGCGTCTTGGCGGCACTGCGGCGCGGCTGGTTGACCTCGGCGCGGCGCTCGGCCGTGCGGACGCGCTTGAGCGCGGAGGGAGTTCGTGCGCCGGTCCAGCCTCGGGGCTTCCTGGCCAAGTTCAAACCTCAGGATGCAAAAGTCAGGTCGCCGGGCGCGCGGAGCACGACCCGACAGGGGAGGGCGAATGCTACCAGAAGCCTCGCTCGGCGGCCAGAGGGCCCAGTCCACGGCGCTATGCCGAGCCTGCGCCGGGCCAGCGCGAAGTCCCAATGGATCGCCCCAGGCGACAAACGGCACGATTTCGCACATCGACCCCGGGATTCGGCCGCCGATCGTCCTGGATCCGGCCACATTCGCAGGATTCGAGCTCCATCGGAGCGTGCCACTGCCGGGCCCGACCCCGCGGACCCTGCGATGCTCGTCGACCGGCGAATTTCGGGCCATTTGTCGCGCCACAGGAACCATCGGCCGGCCGGCGCACGGTCGTCCCGCGCCCGCGGCCCGCCCCGCGCCCACCGTCGGCCCGCGCCCGCGGCCCGCCCGCGGCTCGGCCACGAAGCACGAAGCAGGAGGCGCCGGCGCCTTGGCGCTCCCCCGACGGCCGAGTCCGTCACACTGGTCGGGATGATCCCCATTCTCGGCGGCCTTGGCGCCGCTTTCATGTTCACTGTGTCCGTGCTGACCTCGGCCCGGGCCAGCCGCCTGATCGGCTCGGCATCGTCGGTCGCCTGGGCGATGGCAATCGGGCTGGTCGTGACCCTGCCCTTTGGCCTGGTCACCTCGCCCAACCCGGACTTCGGGCATGGTGCGTTGCCCTGGTTCCTGGGCGCCGGCCTGGGCAACGTGTGTGGGCTGCTCCTGACCTATGCCGCCTACCGGGTGGGTGCGGTTGCCGTGGTTGTCACGATCGCCTCAACGGAGGGTGCGATCGCGGCTGTCCTGGCGGTCCTCGCCGGCGAGCTCCTCGCGCCGGGCACCGGGGCAATCCTGGCCCTGATTGCGGTTGGGGTCGTGATCACCGCCACCGGCACGTCGTCCGGCGCCGAGGGCGTCACGCTCGCGCCGGGCCAGGCGCTCAAGGCCATCCTCCTGGCGGTCGCCTCGGCGGCCTGCTTCGGGATTGGGCTGTACTCGTCGGGCCGGCTGAGCACGTTGCTGCCGATCCCCTGGGCGATCCTCGCGCCGCGCCTCGTCGGGACGGTCCTGGTCGCCCTGCCGATGGTCGCCACCCGGCGGCTCCGGATCAGCCGGGCGGCTGCGCCATACGTCATCGCCATCGCCTTTGCCGAGGTGATCGGCTACATCAGCTACTCGCTGGGAGCTCGCGAGGGCATCGCGATTGCGGCCGTCCTGTCGACCTTGTTCGCCCCGCTGTCGGCGGTGGCGGCCTACGTTCTCTTCCGCGAGCGCCTGGCCCCCCGCCAGATCGCGGGCATCGCCCTGGTGGTCGTGGGGACCGCCGTCCTGGGTGCTGTCCAGGGCTGAGCGGGCATGTAATACTCCGGGCCACCATGGCCCGCCTGACGTTGCCGCCCGAGGTCGAGGCGGTCCTGCGTGAGTTCTATACCTGCGAATTCACGACGGTGAACCAGAAGGGCCAGCCGCTGACCTGGCCGTCCGTGCCCTACTACAACGCGGCCGAAGGTCGGATCGTGTGCGCCGTGTCAATCGCCTTCCCGGTCAAGGCGTTCAACGCCCGGCGCCATCCGCAGGTCTCGCTGCTGTATTCGGATCCCACCGGTTCGCGACTCGACCATCCGCCGGCCGTACTCATCCAGGGCGACGCGGTTGTGGCCGAGATCCTCGACTACGACGCCGACATCATTGGCCTGTTCAAGACGGTTTCGAAACGCCAGCCGGACAGCCGTCGATTCACCAACAACCGGTTCGTCCGGAAGCTGTTCGTGTGGTACCTGTTCCAGCGCCTGTCGCTGACCGTGGCACCCCGGCGGATCCTCGTCTGGCCGCAGGGCGACTTCAGCCAGGCGCCCCAGGTGATCGAGGTGGGTCATGTGGGATAGCCAGCTGGCCGCTTTGGTTCGGGCCTATCCGACCGGAATCCTGAGCTGGGTTCAGGCGTCGGGCGATCCGATCAGCGTCCGGGTCGCGGTTCAATTGGACGAAGCCCCCGAGCTTGTCCGATTCGCCGTCGTGCCGGTCGCGGCCCGCGACTCGACCGGCCTGGCCTGCCTGCTCTTCCATGCTCACGATCACCACCTCGAGGGCCTCCGCCAGATGGTCCTGAAGGGCGAGCTGGTCACCGAGGATGGCGAGCTCGTGTTCAAGGTGACCGAGTTCGTGACCGCCAACGGCCGGCCGGGGACCGACCAGATGCCCCATGCGGGCGCGCCCCTGCACATGTTCGGCTTCTACCGGCTGGGCCGGCGCAAGGCCAAGGAGTACCTGGCCAGGCGCGCCCAACCGTGGCCGCCGATCCCGTTTGCCGAGATCGGTCGAAAGGTCCTGGCCGAGGATGAGCCGCCGGTCGGGGACGCCTGACCGGCTACACTCCGGCATCGTGACAATCCCCCAGGAACGCCTGCGCAATTTCTCGATCATTGCCCACATCGATCACGGTAAGTCCACGCTCGCCGACCGGCTGCTTGAGACCACCCACACGATCGAAGCCCGGCTGATGACCAGCCAGGTCCTTGACTCGATGGACCTCGAGCGCGAGAAGGGGATCACGATCAAGGCCCGGGCCGTCCGCCTGGACTACCTGGCAAGGGACGGCCTGACGTATGGCCTGAACCTGATCGATACCCCGGGTCACGTCGACTTCTCGTATGAGGTCAGTCGATCACTGCAGGCCTGCGAGGGCGCGATTCTGGTCGTCGACGCGGCCCAGGGAATCGAGGCCCAGACCCTGGCCAACGTGCACCTCGCCCTGCGCGAGGGGCTGACGATCATCCCGGTGGTCAACAAGATCGACCTGCCCAGCGCCCAGCCCGACGTGGTGATCGAGGAGCTCGAGAACGTCCTGGCCATCCCGCGCGAAGAGGTGATCCTGGCCTCGGCCAAGGAAGGCATCGGGATCGAAGAGATCCTGGAGGCGGTGGTCGCCCGGATCCCGCCGCCCCGGGGCGACCCGAACGGTCCCCTGCAAGGGCTGATCTTCGACTCGCACTACGACGCCTACAAGGGCGTGGTCGTCTATGTCCGGCTGGCCTCGGGCACCCTCCACGCCCACGACACGATCCGGTTGATGGCCTCCGGCGTGGAATCGGACCTGCTCGAGCTGGGAGTCTTCCGACCCCAGCTTGTGCCCGTCCAGGCCCTGACGGCGGGTGAGGTCGGCTACGTGGCGACCGGTCTCAAGAGCGTCCGCGATGCGCAGGTGGGCGACACCCTGACCAATGCCAAGGCGCCGGCCACGACACCGCTGCCCGGCTATAAGGAGGCCAAGAGCCTGGTTTTCGCCGGGATCTATCCGCTGACCGGCGATGACTACCCGCTCCTGCGCGAGGCGATCGAGAAGCTCCACCTCAACGATGGCAGCTTCACCTACCAGCCCGAGAGCTCGGTAGCCCTGGGCTTCGGCTTCCGCTGCGGGTTCCTGGGCCTGCTTCACATGGAGATCGTCCAGGAGCGCCTGGAGCGCGAGTTCTCGCTCGACCTGATCGCCTCGGCGCCGTCCGTCCAGTACCAGGTGATTCTGATCGGTGGGCGGGGCACGCTGAGCGTGGACAACCCGGCCTTCTTCCCGAATGCCGGTGAGATCGAGGCCGTCGAGGAACCCTGGGTCAGCCTTGCCGTGATCACTCCATCGGCCTACATCGGCCCGCTCCTGGAGCTCTCAACCAGTCGCCGGGGCACCTTCATCGGCCTCGACTACCTCGATCCAAAGCGGGTCCAGATTCGCTTCGAGCTGCCCCTGGCCGAGCTGATCATCGACTACTTCGACCAGCTCAAGAGCCGCAGCCAGGGCTATGCGTCGATGGATTACGAAGAGCTCGGCTACCGACCGGC
>JBBRIV010000220.1:0-5406 GCA_038220425.1 Candidatus Limnocylindrales bacterium | reverse complement strand
AAATCGAGACGGCTCACGCTGAGCAGGTCCGGCGGAGCAGCCGGCGAAGGGTGTCTGGTTGGGTAGGTCACGGCGTACTGGATGGGAAGGCGCATGTCAGGCGTGCCAATCTGGGCCTTCAGGGATCCGTCGACGAACAGCACAGCCGAGTGGACGACGCTCTGGGGATGGATCACCACCTCGATCGCGTCGTAGTCCACATCGTACAGCCAGTGTGCCTCGATGACCTCCAGGCCCTTGTTGGCCAACGTCGCCGAATCGATCGTGATCTTGGCTCCCATCGTCCAGGTTGGGTGACGCAGTGCCTGCTCGGGAGTCACCGTGGCGAGTTCCGCCTGGGGTGATTCCCGGAAGGGGCCGCCTGATGCCGTCAGGATCAGCCGCGCCACTCCTGCCATGTCTTCGCCGGCCAGGCACTGCCAGATTGCTGAATGCTCGGAATCGATCGGGCGTAGCCAGGCCAGCGGGCTGGCCAGTGGATCGGCCGGGGCAATCGCTGCCCGGCGCGCGGCGAGGCTGGTTGCCAGGGGCATGACCAGGTGCCCGCCGGCGACCAGGGTCTCCTTGTTGGCCGTCGCCACGATCCGGCCCAGACCCAGGGCCGCCAGGGTCGGCCGGAGGCTGACGACCCCGCCGGTGGCCACGATGACCAGGTCCACGTCGGGTCGCGTAGCGAGCTCAGTGAGCTGGTCGGGACCCGCGACCCGGTCCGTCCCGGCGGGCAGGTCAAGGCGCCTCAGCGCCTGCTCATCGGCCAGGGCCACGGCCTTCGGATGGCAGCGTCGAACCTGCGCTTCAAGCAGGGCCGCCTGGCTGCCCGTGGCCAGGGCCACGACTTCCACGGCGTCCCCCAGGCCGACCAGGACGTCGATCGCCTGGCGCCCAATGGAGCCGCCCGAGCCCAGCAGCGCCACCCGCAGCGGCGGACGCCGGTCGGCGTTCATCGCTGCCCGATCATCGCAGGAAGGTGAGCACGAACAGGGTCATGACCGGGCCGGCCAGCAGGAATGAGTCGACCCGGTCAAGCACGCCGCCGTGGCCCGGGATCAGGTCACTCGAGTTGCGCGCACCGGCCGCCCGCTTGAGCATCGACTCGGCCAGGTCGCCGCATTGCGCGGCCAGCCCAACCAGCGGTCCGAGGACCAGGCCGTACAGCACGGGCTGGCCGGCGCCCCACAGCCCAACCAGGATCACCGCGGTCGTCGCGATGAGGCCGCCGAGCAGACCGGCGTAGGTCTTGAATGGCGAGATATGGCTCAGGAACTTCTCCCGGCCGATCAGCTCGCCAAATCGCTTGCCCCAGGTCCGGCCGACGAGGTACGCCCCGGTGTCGTAGGCCCATACGGCCAGGATCAGGATCAGGATCCAGGTCCGTTCGCTGCCGAGCGCGGCCAGCGGCGCGCCGGCGGGAATGGTCGGTGCCCCTGCCCCAAGCCGCACGATGAACGCCAGCAGGCCCACGTACAGCGCTCCGAAGACGGTCCCGACCCAGGCGTTCAGGCCATCTCGCGGATCCGACCGGGTGAAGGCGCCGGCGGCCGCGAGCAGGATTCCGATCGCGGCCAGGATCGCCCCGCTGCCCACGAGCACGGTCGGGACGGCGGCATCGATCACGATCGTCACGGCGATCGCCAGGCCCAGCCAGGGCATCGCCGGGTATCCGGCCGGCTTGAGCAGGCGGAAGACCTCGATCCCGGCCAGCACCGTCAGGACGACCACGGCGACGGTGATGAACCAGCCGCCCAGGATGATGATGAGGACCAGGGGCGGGACGAAGATCAGGGCGCTCCGGCTGCGTTCCTGCATGACCCGCCGCCTACCGACCGAACCGGCGCAGCCGGCTGGCGTAGTCGACGAGGGCTTCGTCGAAGGCCTCGGCGTCGAAATCGGGCCAGAGCTTGGAGCAGAAGTAAAACTCGGCATAGGCCGACTGCCAGACCAGGAAGTTGCTCATCCGCTGGTCACCGCCGGTCCTGATCACGAGATCCGGGTCGGGCAGCCCGGCCGTGTACAGGCTGTCCGAGATAGCCTGCTCGTCGATCTCGCCGGGGGCGATGCCACTGGCCACGATCCGGCGCACGGCATCCACGATCTCGGTCCGGCCGGCGTAGTTGAAGGCGATGTTCAGGAGCAGGCGCTCGCCCTGGGAGGTGGCCGTCAGCCCGCCGTCGATCGAGTCGCGGGTCTGCTGGGGCAGCTCCTCGAGGCGCCCCAGCAGGCGGATCCGGACGCCCTCCCGGCGCAGCTCCTCGGTCTCGTCCCGAATGGCTCCCTCGAGCAGGCTGAACAGGCCGCTGACCTCTTCGTCGGTGCGCGCCCAGTTCTCGCGGCTGAAGGCGTACAGGGACAGGATTGGGATTCCCCGGCGGACGGCGTGCTTGAGCAGGCTCCGAATCGTCTCGACCCCGGCGGCGTGACCCTCGAGCTCGGCCAGGCCGCGGGCGCGGGCCCAGCGGCGATTGCCGTCCATGATGATTGCCACGTGACGGGGCGTCTCATCCGGGGGTACCAGCCGGTCCGGAACCTGGTCCCCGCTGACGGCGGCCTCGACGGCCAGCGACGGGCTGGGCGCGTGGGCGATCGGCGGGGCGTCGGTCGGGCGAGCCAGCGGTGTGCGAGCCACCAGGCGGGCCACTAGACCTCCATCACCTCGTGCTCTTTGTGGGCAGCCAGGCGCTCGATCTCGGCGATGAACCGGTCGGTGACCTTCTGGAGCTGCTCCAGCTCGCGGTGCGCGGCGTCACTGCCCAGGCTGCCGTCCTTCTCTTCCTTCTTGAGGACATCGCCGGCATCGCGCCGGTGATTGCGGATCTCGACCTTGGCCTCTTCCATCCGGCGATGGACGGCCTTGACGATGTCGCGCCGGCGTTCCTCGGTGAGCGGCGGGATGTTCAGCCGGACGACCGAGCCGTCGACGTTGGGGGTCAACCCGATGTCGCTCTTCTGGATGGCCTTCTCGATGGCCCCCAGGACGCCCCGGTCCCAGGGCTGGATGACGATCTGGTGGGCTTCCGGAACGCTGATCCCGGCGATCTGGTTGAGTGGCGTGGGCGTGCCGTAGTACTCCACGACCAGCCGTTCCACGAGCGACGTCGAGGCCCGGCCGGTGCGCTGGCCCTGGAAGTCGCGCTCCATGCTCTCGATCGACTTGGCCATCTTGGCCTCGATCGCGCTGATCACTTCGGAGCTCATCGCCCGTGGCCCCCCGAGATCACCGTGCCGACCGGCTCGCCCCGGGCAACCCGGACGATGTTATTGGGCTCGTTCAGGTCGAAGACCACGATTGGCAGGTCGTTTTCCATGCACAGCGAGACTGCGGCGGCGTCCATCACCTTGAGCTGGTCGCGAAGCAGGTCGGCGTACACCAGCTCAGCGTAGCGCCGGGCTCCGGGATGTGTCATTGGGTCGGCGTCATAGACACCATCGACCTTGGTCGCCTTGAGCAGGACCTCCGCCCCGATTTCCACGGCCCGCAGGGCGGCCGCCGAGTCAGTGGTGAAGTACGGATTGCCGGTACCGGCCACGAAGATCGCGACCCGGCCCTTCTCGAGGTGGCGCACGGCGCGTCGCCGGATGTACGGCTCGGCAATCTCGTTCATGCCGATCGCGCTCATCACCCGGGTGGGCAGGCCCACCTTTTCGAGGGCATCCTGGAGGGCCAGACCGTTCATCACGGTGGCCAGCATCCCGATGTAGTCGCCGGTTGCCCGGTCCATGCCCCGGGCCGAGGCGGCCAGGCCCCGGAAGATGTTGCCGCCGCCGACCACGATGCCGATCTGGACACCGAGCGCCTTGACCTCGGCGATCTGGCGGGCGATGGTCATGCAGAACTCGGGGTCCACGCCGTACTGGCGATCACCGAGGAGCGCCTCGCCGGACAGCTTGAGCAGGATCCGCCCATAGCGGACGGATGTGGTCCCAGAGGTCCCGGAGGTCCCGGCCGCGGTCGAGCCGGCCGGACCGGGCTCGCTCACAGCTCTTCCCCGAGCTCGTATCGGACGAAACGGCGGACCCGGATGTTCTCGCCGATCGTGGCAATCGCGTCCACGATCAGCTCGCGGACCGAGAAGTCGGTGTCGCGATAGGGCTGGTCCAGGAGGCAGACCTCCTTGAGCCACTTCTTGAGCTGGCCGTCGACGATCTGCTCGCGAATGTTCTCGGGCTTCTTCTGGACGGCTTCGTCGGCCAGCAGGGCGGCTTTGCGGGCGGCCAGGACATCGGCCGGGATCGCCTCGACATCGACAAAGTCGGGATGCATCCCGGCCACCTGGATGGCCAGGTCCCGGACGAGCTTCTGGAACTGGTCGGTGCGCGCCACGAAGTCGGTCTCGCAGTTGACCTCGATGAGCACGCCGATCCGGCCTCCGGTGTGGATGTAGCTGCTGACGAGACCCTCGCGGGCATCGCGGCCGGCCTTCTTGGCCGCGGCGGCCTGGCCGCGCTCACGGAGCAGGGTGACCGCCTTGTCGACGTCCCCGCCGGTCTCCTCCAGGGCCCGCTTGCAATCCATGAATCCAGCGCCGGTGCGCTCACGCAGTTCCTTGACCGCGCTGGCTGAGATGTCGGCCATGCCTGAACCTGCTCCTGTTCCGTCCTTCAGCGGTCGCCCAGGGGCGGCCGCAGCATCATTGTCGTCAGCCCGCCTTGCGGCTTCTCCCGGAAAGTCCGGGACTCAGCCGGCGGCTGGGGCGGGCACGTCGTCGGTTTCGGCCTTCTCACTTGCCTCGCGGGCAAGCTCGGCGGCGATCTCATCTGGGGTGGCTTCAGCCGGCGGCTCGGGGATGGCCGCGGCAGCCGCGGCGGCACCTCGGACGGCCGGCAGGAGGTCATCCTCGTCGGGCGAGAAGATCAGGGCGGCGCCACCGGCCAGAGCGGCGACGAGCTCATCCGAGGCAGCCTCGGACTCCTCCGGCGAGATGTCGGGCTGCTCGATCTCCGGCTCGGGCTCAACGGCGGCCCGGGACGCCCGCTCGCGCATGCCCTCGATCGCCGCGTCGGCGACCAGTGAGCACAGCAGCCGGATGGCCCGGATTGCGTCGTCATTGGCCGGCACGACGTAGGTCAGCTCGTCCGGATCGACGTTCGTATCGCCGGTCCCGATCAGCGGGATCTCGAGCTTGTTGGCCTCGGTCACCGCGATCCGTTCGCGGTGCGGGTCGACGATGAAAATCAAACCGGGCAGGCGCTTCATCTTGCGAATGCCACCAAGGGTGCCCAGGAGCTTGGTCAGCTCTTCCTCGAGCTTGGCCGCTTCCTTCTTCGTCATCCGTTCGAAGTCGCCGTTGGCCTGGCGGGCCTCGAGCTGCTCGAGGAGGGCGATGCGCTTCTTGATGGTCACGAAGTTCGTGAGCATGCCGCCCAGCCAGCGGTGGTTGACCCACGGCATCTCTGCCCGGGTCGCCTCTT
>JBBRIV010000219.1:0-5500 GCA_038220425.1 Candidatus Limnocylindrales bacterium | reverse complement strand
ACTGTCGGCCGTCGATCAGTTCTCGCGCCGCGTCCAGGTGGCCAGCGTGCACAGCGGTCTCGGTGAGGACGTGCATCATGACTTCGCGCAGCGTGTGGAGCCGGAAGCCGCCAAACATGCCCTCCGGCCAGGCGGCCGGGGGCGCGTCGATCGGCAGCGCGGCAATGACCTGGTCGGCAGCGCTGATCTCGTCGCGATACAGCGCTGCGACCTGCGGATAGCCAACGTCCGGCGCGATCTGCCACGCGGATGGGCCGTCGTCGAAGGAGTTTCACGCGGCCTGGTCTGCGGACATTACGGCCCGGAACCAGAATCGCTCGACGTCAATCGCGAGATGGTTTACCAGCCCAAGGCAGGACCAGCCCGACGGCAGCACCGGCCCTCGGGTCTGCTCCTCGGACAGCCCGTCAACGATGCCGAGCACGTGCCGGCGCACCTGGTTCAAACTGCCTTGCAGGTTTGTCGCTTCATCAGCCACCCGCCGATCATAGAATCCGGTGACCTCACGGTCCTCGCGGGGGCCGCACTGGACAGCGCACCGGATCGGAGGGACAACGATGAGGTTTCACAACCGGGAGTTGAGATACCGAGGCGCAACGCCTCAGCGGGGGCGTCGCCGCAGAGGGCCGGTCCCTCCACAGCGTTGCCGAAGTCACTCCGCGGGCGGCTGCTCACGCTGAAACCCAATATCGTAAGCGCGCGTATTGGCCTCGTTATGTGGGTTGTGACGCGCGTCCGAGCCTCGTCGCTACGGCCGCAAGCCGCTTGTCTGTGGTCCAGAGCGTCCCATCCTCGGTGAGCGGCGAGGTGCTGGGCGTCGACGTAGCCGGTACCGGCACCGTGGAGCTCATGTCGCTCGACGAGAGCCAATACCTCAGTCGGGGTGGCGACGGTTGCCTGGGGCAGGTTAGCGAGCAGCCCCAGGAATTCGTTCCGCCGGTTCAGGTGGCCCAGAGCGAGTTCGCCGGTGACCCACGGATGTCCCAGCACCATGCTGTGTTCGAGGAGTGTTATCAGACGCGGTGCCCGGCTCGGAGATGGTCGATCCAGACGGATGTGTCGACCAGGATCAATGAGCTGCCGACCGCCGACGCGGAATGGCGGCCAGTCCAGGCTGGCTGCCACCCAGTCGTGCCAGGCGGCGCGCGCTCTCTCTTTCGATCAGGGCGCCGAGGGCCTCACGGGCCAGAGCGATCTTCTCCTGAGTACCGGTTAGGCGCTGCGCCTCCGCGATCAAAACATCGTCCAAAGCCAGGGTGGTTCGCACGAGCGATCTTCCTCCTAGGCGGCAAATGCTCACGGAATGGCGAGGGTAAACGTGCCGATGAGGCTGGGCAACCACGAAGGGTGCGGTCAACGTCGGCGCGTATCAGGGCCCACCGGCACATCAAGGTCACCTTCTTCATGCTGGTGTGCCGCGAGACCCCGCCGGTGCCTGCGGCGGCTGCCCCAGCCGGCGGAGAAGTCGAGGAGTGGGTGGCGACCATGGATGACAGGGGGCTGCGGGTTACCGGTGACGTGCTTGCGCCCGAGACCGACGCGGTCACCGTCCGGCTGCGCGACGGCGCGTCGCAGGTAAGCCACGGCGCGTTCCTACCAACCAACGGCGCCTTGTTGGGGTTCGACCTGCTCGAATGCCGCGACCTTCCAGAGGCGATCGACGCCGCGCTCGCCCATCCGCTTGCCCGGAGCCGCGCCCTGGAGATCTGCCCCATTTCCTCCAGTTGACCGGCGGGTTCGCGCGGGTGGACATCGTCGCCGGCTGGGAACCGACAGGGATAAAGAGCAGGACCTCGCGGTACGAGCGAGCAGGCTGCCCGTCACCCAGGCACCCGACGACCAGCAGACAGATCGCGCTGGCGGGAAACAGTTTGCCCACGGGCCGATTTCTTACGGGCACCGGCCGAAATGCCGTGCGCGTTGGGTAGTTCTGCGGTTGCTCCGAGGCGTCGAACGCCGAACATTCGCCCCGGCTCGCTGCCGAACCGGCCGAACACCTGCTCGACGAGGGCCTAGCGGAGCGAACCACGGTGGGCGAGACTGACAACCATGTCCATTCGCATCGCTGTGATCGCAATCGACGCCTTAACCCCGACCGGTCGCGGACTTCTGGTGCGCTGTCCTGGGATGGCGAGTGGTAGAAGAAGACAACGACGGAGTCAGCATCGCTGCCCCCGATGGGTCCTGGCCGTCGATTGACGTCTTCGCGGTACCAGAGGGCAAGGCCGTCAAGAACCGGCTGCACCTAGATCTGCGTGCCGACGGCGTGACTACGGCCGAGGAACTTGAGCGGCTTCTGGCGCTCGGTGCACGGAAGGCCGATGTCGGCCAGAGCCCGGACGCCAGCTGGGTGGTCCTGAGCGACCCGGAGGGGAATGAGTTCTGCCTGCTCACTCGTTCCAGCTGGGGGTCCCAATCGGCGCCTAAGCCAGCTGTGTCGTAGCGCGATCCCGCTACGGAGCCCATTCAGTCAATCTCAGTCGGCCCGCACGGATCACCGCGCTGCTGTGAGTGGTTCTACGTGACCGAGTGCCACGATCCACGAACTCCAACCCGGGCCACCGGATTCTGGTCGACGGCGTGACAGGCTCGGGCGAGAGCACGGCCGCGCAGCCTTTCGCCGCACGGACTCGGTCGCCCTCACACTCGCCGACGAGCTCACCTGGGCGCGGGATTGGGTCCCGGTCGCCGAGGATGAGCAGCGTCGGCTCTTTGTGGCAGTCGCGGCACAGGACCGCCGGGTCCTTGACACCGCGTACGGCTCGTGGCTCGACGTCGAGCGGGGCGCTGCGCGTCATCGACGAGCAGGCGAGTGCCAAGTGCACGGCGGCAGAGAAAAGGCGACACCGGGGCGCAGTCAGGGGCGGCCTTGACCTGAGCGCCCGGCTACTTGAGGACATGCTCACCAATGACGCGCTTCGTGTGGCGCTACTGGCGGCTACGGAGAACGCACTGCCCTGGCTGGAATGGCTCCCCGAGGGTGACCGTGCGGAGTTTCTTCCGTCATTCGTGCGCACGGTGCGCGCCTGCGGCGACACG
Source organism: Candidatus Limnocylindrales bacterium (assembly GCA_038220425.1). Lineage (GTDB taxonomy): Bacteria > Chloroflexota > Limnocylindria > Limnocylindrales > CSP1-4 > Palsa-1033. Next base: position 2,461 of record JBBRIV010000219.1, on the reverse strand, counting down.
GGTTACTACCAACCGTTGGAGCGTTTGCTTGGCGAGTGGGAAGCATCCGCTCAAATTCAGCATGACCCGGGTCTCCGGGAGTTGCTGGAGGCCGATCGAGGGACGGATGAAGGAGTCAAGCTGAAGCGCCCACAAAAGTGACCAATCTGCCGGAAGGTCAACAGTTCCTCAAGCGCTCGATCCCGTCCAGTTCTTATGAGGTCATCGCGCGATCTAGGAAGGTGGCCAAAGACTGGGAGGAGTTTGCCAATAAGGCAACGAGTCAGTGTGCCGAGGTCTACGACCGGTTGGAGAAGAACCCCGACACATACGAATCTGGACGCCAGCATGAGCTCAAGGGGAGCACCGGCCAGGGGAATTACAACGGGTTGGAATACACGCGGTGGCAGATTGACGTGGCCAGCGGTGGCCGCGTTTGGTATTTCATCGACAGGATTTCGCATGGACAAGGGAAGGGCCGCAGGGCGGGAACGGTCATGTTCGACGCCGTTTACATGGGCCACCCGAAGTCAACTATGCGCAAGCCGACGGGTAAGTCCCGTCCTGGCCGTCGATAATCGACTAATGGCCCAATTCGCCCACTCGTACGGCATGAGCCAGTCCGACTGATGCGCGCCACCGGATAAGGCGAGGACTACGTGACCGCATGGGACGAGCGGTTCAACGGGGGCACCGACATCGAGTCCCCAGTGACACATGATGCTCAGGCAGTGGCGTCCGCTGCGATTTTGTAGGCCCGGATGGCCGAGGTTGACGGGAGCAGCAAGCTGGCTCCGGCCGCGATCAGCAGCGAGATGAAAGGCACCCATAGAGCCAGGAGTAGGGCGCCTCGCATGCTGCTGGGCGAGAAGTCGGACCCGATCGCACCAAAGAACACGACCCCGATCACGGCGATGCCGAGGGCCGATCCGATCTGGTCGAAGGTGCCGAGCACCCCCGAGGCGGCGCCGGCATTCGAAACGTCGGCACCTGCCAGTGCCACGTCGAACAACGGGACGACGGCCAGTGACAACCCCGCGCCGCCAAGGATCATCGGCCCGATCAGGCCTGAGATTGAGAGCTGGTCGCCGTGCACGGCCACTGAATGCCCGACCCAGGCTATGGCCCCCGCGAGGCCGAGCAGGCCGGTGAGCACTAGCCACTTGCCGAGACGGTCGACCAGTGGGACCGACGCTCCGCTTCCGACGAAGGCTGCAAGGCTGAACGGGAGGATGGTTAAGGCAGCGTTGAGAGCTGAGAAGCCCAGCCCGATCTGCAGGTAGATGGTCACCACCAGAAAAAACGAGGCCACTGCGCAGAAGAACGCGAAGACGGTCAGGACACCCGCGGCATAGCTGCGCTGGCCGAGCAGGGATGGGGGCACGAGCGGGGACCGACCCGCTTTCTCCTCCCGGCGCTGCAGCACCGCGAAGGCTGCGAGCAGGACGATCCCGAGGCCCAATACCGCCCAGATCCACCAGCTCCAGTTCTGAGTGCGCCCCTCGATCAGGGCGAAGACCACGAGAAACAAGGCCGAGGAGATCAGAGCAACCCCGGTGGGGTCGAACCTGATCGGTCCTGGCGAGCGGGACTCCGGGATGCATCGGGCACCCAAGACGAGCAACACCAGGCCGACCGGCAGATTGATGACGAAGATGCTCCGCCAGCCCAGCCCAGCTAAGTCGTAGGTGATGAGCAGGCCTCCGAGCAGCGGCCCGGCGACTGCTGCGGCCCCGTTGACCGCCCCGAAGAAGCCGAGGACACCGGCCCGCTCGCTCGGCGCGAAGAGCACCTGGATGATCGAGAGGACCTGAGGGATCATCGCGGCGGCGAACAGGCCCTGGACGAAGCGCGAGACGACCAGCACCTCCGCGTTCGGGGCAAGGCCGGCAAGTGCCGATGCCAGGGTGAACCCCGCGACGCCAACCAGAAATACCCTTTTGCGACCGAACGCATCGCCCAACCGGCCCGCTGTTATCAGGGCCACGGCGAACGCCAAGACGTAACCCGACACGATCCACTCAATCTGGGATTCGGACGCACCCAAGTCCTGGCGGATCGCAGGAAGGCCGACGTTCACGATCGTGGTGTCGAGCAGGTCCATGAAGGTCGCGACCAGGAGCACCCCGACGGCCAAAGCCCTGCCACCCTTCGCGGTGGACGTCTCAGTGGTGGTCGTACCCTGGGTTGCATCGGTTGTCACGGCGAAGTGAACCAAGAAACGCACAAAGGGCGCCATCCAGGATCGTGGCGCCGGTGTGGAACGGCATTACCGCACGGCCGGTGGGCCGATCAGGACCGTCAGGTTGGGGTGCAGTTGCGCTAGTGCCTGGTCGAAGGTGGCCAGCAGTGCGGGGGTCTGTGACGCGACCAGCGCCACGAGATACGCGTCGGTCACCTGCCGGTGGGCCCGGACCAGGCTCAGATCGGTGTCGGCGTAACTGACAGAGTCCGGCCAGAACTCGCAGCGCGCATCGGCCTG
>JBBRIV010000218.1:0-5509 GCA_038220425.1 Candidatus Limnocylindrales bacterium | reverse complement strand
TCCTAGGCGGAGCCGCACCAATGCTCTACCCGATCACGATCGAGGGCCTCCAGGACCACGTCCTCGTGATCGTCGAGAAGGTCAAGGCCTCGCCGGCGGCCTATCCGCGCGACCCGGCCCAGCGCCGGCGACGCCCCCTGGCAATCGCGCAGCCGCTACCCTCGGCCTGATGCGCGTCGCCGTCCTGTCCGACATCCACGCCAATATCCGGGCCCTCGATGCCATCCTGGCCCAGGCCGGGCAGGTCGATGCGGTCTGGCACCTGGGCGACGTGGTTGGCTACGGGCCTGATCCGGATGCCGTGGTCGAACGCCTGCGCGAGCGCGCCGCGATCGGCGTGCGCGGCAACCACGACCTGGCGGCCACCGGCGATGACCTGATCCGCGACTTCAACGTCGACGCCCGGGCAGCGATGGAGTGGACCCGCCGGACGATCGCGCCGGACACCCTGGCCTGGCTCTCTGCGCTGCCGCCGAAGCTCACGGTTGACCCATACAGCCTGGTCCACGGCAGTCCCCGCGATCCCACCTGGGAATACATCGTGACCGAGTCGGTGGCGGCCGCGAACCTGGCCCTGCTGGCCACGGCCCATGGCCTGTTCGGCCATACCCACCTGCCCATGGCCTTCGTCCGGGACGAGGCTGATTCAGATCGTGGCGACGTCCAGGGGTTCACGCCCGAGCCGGGCGCGGTCCTGTCGCTGGTCGGCCGGCGGGCCCTGGTCAACCCCGGCAGCGTTGGCCAGCCGCGCGACGGGGATCCTCGGGCGAGTGCCCTGGTCCTCGATACGACGGCCGCCAGCGTGACCTGGATCCGGGCGACATACGACATCGCGGCAACCCAGCAGGCGATGCGCGCCGCCCGGTTGCCGGCCCGGGGCATCAGCCGGCTGAGCCTGGGAATCTGAGGTGGACCATGCCGGATGGTAGCCTTGGCGTCGCAGGCAGTGGAGACGGAGGCCCGGTGAATAACGTCGGCACAGCAGCCGCAGGATGATCGGCGGCCGTCGGCCCCTGCCTGGGCGCAAGCTCGCCGACCGGCGCGTCCGGGTTGAGCGTCCCCACTCCCCGTACTTCCGCTACACCGGCCCCGGCCAGATGGTGGCCAAGCAGGCCGCCAGCATGCCTCTCACCCGGGCCGGCCGGCTGATCTTCCGCGGGCGAAGCATGGTCTTCGGCCGGCCCCTGGCCAGCGAGGAGGAGATCGGCGAACGGCTGGCCAAGAAGAAGGCCCTGGCCATTTTCAGCTCCGACGCGATCAGCTCATCGGCCTATGCCACCGAGGAGATCCTGCGGGTCCTGATCATTGCCGGCGCAGCCGGCGCCCTGGCCTATTCGATTGGCGTATCGATCGCGATCGCCCTGCTCCTGACGGTCGTGTCGTTCTCGTACCGCCAGGTCTGCCGGGCCTATCCCAACGGCGGTGGCGCGTACATCGTGGCCCGCCAGAACCTGGCCCCCATCTTTGGCCTGATCGCCGCCGCCGCCCTGCTCATTGACTACGTGATGACGGTGGCCGTGTCGACGGCCTCGGCCATCCAGCAGATCCAGTCGATCCTGCCGGCCGCCTACGACTACCGGATCGAGATCGCCTTCGTATCGATCTCGCTGATCACGATTGGCAACCTGCGCGGGCTGCGCGAGTCGGGCAACATCTTCGCCGTCCCGACCTACCTGTTTGTTGGCCTGGCTCTCCTGATCGTGATCGGCGGCTTCATCCGGATCGTCAGTGGGACGGCGGTTCCGCTGCCACCCCAGGCCGATGCGGTGCCCCTTGGCGCGACCGAACAGCTGAGCATCTTCCTGCTGCTCAAGGCGTTCGCCGGCGGATCGGTGGCCCTGACCGGGGTGGAGGCGATCGCCAACGGTGTGCCGGCGTTCAAGAAGCCCGAGGCCAAGAACGCGGCCAACACGATGATCACGATGGCCATCCTGCTCGGGGTGATCTTCATCGGGATCACGATCGTGGCCCACGCCTTCGCCATCGTGCCCTCGACCGACAACAGCGGCGGGCCGACCGTGGTGGCCCTGGTGGCCGGCACGATCTTCGGGGCCAGCCCGCTCTTCTACCTGTTCCAGATCTCGACGGCGCTGATCCTGTTCCTGGCCGCCAACACCAGCTTCAATGCCTTCCCACGCCTGGCCGCGATCCTGGCCGAGGACGGCTACATGCCCCGCCAGTTCAGCTTCCGGGGCGACCGCCTGGCCTATTCGTGGGGGATCGTCCTGCTGGCCGGGATCGCCTTTGCACTGCTGGTCCTGTTCAACGGCGATACCCATGCGCTGATCCCGCTGTACTCAGTAGGTGTCTTCGTGTGCTTCACCCTGTCCCAGTCGGGCATGGTCAAGCACTGGTTCGTCACGCGCGAGCCGGGCTGGTGGTGGCGGGCCATCGTCAACGCCTTCGGCGGCGTGCTGACCTTCGTGGTCCTGATCGTGGTCACTTCGGTGAAGTTCCAGAACGGCGCCTATCTCGTGATCATCCTGATCCCGCTGCTGGTCGCGATGATGCTGTTCATCCAGCGCCAGTACGGCGCCAGCCGACGTCAGCTGGCGATCCGGCCCGACTACATTGCCCGGCCACCCCACCGTGAAGAGCGGGTGGTCATTCCCATCCCGGGCCTGACCCGGGCGGTGGTCCAGGCGCTCAATGTCGGTCGGTCGATCAGCGAAGACGTGCGCGCCGTGTATATCTCGGAGGACCCCGAGGCGGCCATCGAGATGCGCGCCCAGTGGGAGCGCCAGGTGCCCGGCGTGCCGCTGGTCGTGGTTGAGTCGCCGTATCGAGCCCTGATTGGACCGTTCCTGGCTTACCTCGACGTCCTCGATCGAGCGTGGCCCCCGGACAAGCCCGAGCCGATCACGTTCGTGGTCGTGCCCGAGTACGTGGCCCGCCACTGGTGGGAACGAATCCTCTACAACCAGGCCGCCAAACGACTCAGGACCGTGCTCGTCGGGCGACCCCATACGGTGGTCGTCAGCGCACCCTATCGACGCGAGGAAGAAAGCCGGTTCGACCCACCTGCTGTGCCGGATTCCGACCCCGCCGACTGACCCGGCGATCCCGGTCTGAGCGTGGGCCGGTGGCAGTGGTATCGTGACCGCCGTGCCCGACGTCCATCAGCCGCCCTTTCGCCGAGCGGTCCTTGCGGTCAATGGCGGTTCCAGCGATGCCCGCATCGTCCGCCTCGCGTGCCAGTCGGCACGTGCGAACAAGGCCCAGCTGGTCGCCGTGCACGTCGTCGAGATCGACTGGAGTCTGCCCCTCGAGGCCGACGTCGCCAGCCGCTCCGAAGATGCCCAGCGGGTCCTGGACGCCGTGGAAGGGATCGCCGAATCTGAACACCAGGCCGTCGAGACGGTGCTCCTCCAGGCCCGCGATGTGGGCGCCGCACTGGTTGACGAGGCCAGTGAGCGGACGGCCGACCTGCTGATCCTGGGGCTGCCCTACCGCAAGCGGTTCGGCGGCGACTTCGCCATCGGGCGCACGATTCCGTACGTTTTCTCGAACGCTCGCTGCGCGGTGTGGGTGGTCCGGGAGCCGATCAGCGAGATACCGCAAGGATGAACAGCATGCGAACAGTGATCGTCGGCTGCGGCCGGGTGGGCGCGATGCTTGCCGTCATGCTCGACGACGGGGGCCATCACGTCACGATCCTGGACATCACCACGGCGGCCTTCGACCGGCTGCCCAGCTCGTTCAAGGGCGAAGCCCTGCGTGGTGACGGGACCGACGAGGACACCCTGCGCCGGGCGGGGGCCGAGGATGCCGACCTGTTCCTGGCCGTGACCGAAGGCGACAACAGGAACATCATGGCCGCCCAGCTGGCGGCCGAAGCCTTCCGGGTGGACCAGGTCATCGCCAAGATCAACGACCCGTTGCGGGCGCTGGCCTATGCCGAGCTGGGGATCGCCACGATCTGCCGGACCGACCTGATGGCCAACGCGATCCTGGGCTACCTCAAACTGCCGGTCTCGGTCGTGCCGGGGGTCCGCTCGGGCAGCGGCCACCACCGCCACGATGGTTCGATCGGCGGCGGCACGGACACCCTCAGTGGACTGCCCGAGGGTGGCATTCCGATCCGTACCCTCGACGCCTCGACCTCGCCGGCCGACGTGCTGACGAGCGGCTCAATCAAGTTGGAGGCCTGAGCCGTGTTTGTCCTGGTCATCGGCGGCGGCAAAGTTGGCTACTACCTCGCCAAGGAGCTTCTGGGCTCGGGCCACGAGGTGGTCCTGATGGAGAAGGATCACGCTCGCGCCAGCCAGATTGCCGACGAGATCGGTTCGATCGTAGTCGCCCACGACGGCTGCGAGGGCAAGTACCTGGCCGAGGCTGGCTGCAACCGGGCCGACGTGGTGGCGGCGGTCACCGGCGACGACGAGGACAACCTGGTCATCTGCCAGATGGCCAAGCACCATTTCGACGTTCCGCGCACGATCGCCCGGGTCAACAACCCCAAGAACGAGGAGCTCTTCCGGCACCTCGGCGTCGACGAGCTGATCAGCCCGACCCGGATGATCCTGGGCTCGATCGAGCAGGACATCCCGGTCCACGAGCTCCTCCATTTGGCCGCCCTGGGCGTTGGCGAGCTCGAGCTGATCGAGGCCCTCCTCCAGCCCAGCTCGCCGGCCGTCGGCCGACACGCCCGCGACATCCCGCTGCCTGAAGGCTGCGCGATCTTCGCCGTGATCCGCGACGAGGTGGCCATCTCCGTCCGGGCCGACACGGTCCTGGCCGAGGGCGACAAGGTCATCGCGATCGGCAAGACCGAATGCCAGGCTGCCCTGCATGAGCAGCTGATCGGCGACGCATCCGACACGATCGAGCTGGCCACACCCGGTCGCTGAGGGTTGGGCGGCCGTCGCTGACACGGGGCGCGGCTGAGGCGGAGCGGTCGATCGGGGTCCGCACCAGCCCGTAGCTCCGTCAGCCGACCCGCTAGCAGTGGGGTTGCTAGCTAGCAAGGTTCTGGCCTGAATCGAGGCTGGACGAGACCCCGCCAGGCGCAATCGGACCGATCTCTGCACGAACCCGAGCGCATCGGCTCGATTTCCCGCCCACGCCAAGCGTCTGGGCTCGATTTCCCACCCCTCCCCGCGGTGTAACCGGCGGGCTAGCAACCACATTCCTATTCGGGATCTCAGCGCTGGTGCCCTGGATCTCGATCGCCGCGGGTTGGGCGCCGACCAGCCGCGCGTCACCAGCGAACGATTTGGTGATTCGCGGCCTCGCGCGCCCACGCGCCCCGCCGCCCCCGCCGCCCCGGCCCCGCCGCCCCCCGCGTCGCGCACCGTCGCCCGCCGCGGCCCCGCCGGCCCCGCACCCCGCAGCGTTGCTGTCGAGATATTGTCCACACTCTTGACAATGGTATTGATAGGGTTCTAGACTCCTGCAATGTTCGCAATCGAGACCGTGGATCGTCCTGGTCGGAGCCACTGATATGGGCCGGCCCGATCGCGATCCAACCCGTCCCGTCTACGTGATCAGCGTTGCCGCGAGCATCGTC
>JBBRIV010000217.1:0-5512 GCA_038220425.1 Candidatus Limnocylindrales bacterium | reverse complement strand
CGGGCACGCCATCGGGCGGCGCTGCGTCGCCCTTCCTGGTCATCCTGGCCGCAGCGAGCCTGGCCGGCTTCTGGTTCTTCCTGGCTCGTCGACGACGGCGCCGGCCGGAGCCCGCCCTGGCCACCGCCAGCGCCTTCGTCCGCCCTCCCCCGCCGATGCCCGTGGCCGCAATCAAACCGCCCAAGCCCGACAAGAACAAGAAGCCCAAGACAGCACTTGTCGAAACCCTTGCCCCGAGCTTCGCCGACGCCATCCCGGCCGCGCCAAGTGCGGCCCTGGTCGACACGTACGGCGAAGCGAGCATGCCCCGCTGGCGCCGACCATCACTGGCCAAGGCGCGCTATGCCAGTCCGCGCATCGAAGCGGTGGCGGCCCCCGCCCTGACCTTTGCTGCCGGCAGTGGGGCCGGCCTGGAGCGGCGCAAGATCCGCTATGACCTGGTCGCGCTGACCGACATTCCAGACGAGACCCGGGGTGCCCAGGTTGGCCAGCTACAGGCCAATGATGAGGTTGAGATCCTCGGCCGAAAGGGCGTCTGGCTGAACGTTCGGACACCGGTTGGCGCAGAGGGCTGGATCCATCGAACCACGCTCCAGGCCATCGAGGAGCCGACCCAGCCGATCGCGCCGACGGATCCCATTGACTCGGCCTGGGTGCCCCGCCTGGTCAACCGCCCTGTCAACCGCCCGGTCAACCTCCCGGCCGCCGCACCGACCGACGCGATCCAGGAGTCGATCGAGACCGACGTGACGATCGGCGCCTTCGCCGCCGCGGCTGCCGCGGCCGCCCGACTCCACGAGCTCGAGGCGGCCCAGACGCCGACCCTGGTCAGTGAGCCGCTGGTGACCGCGAAGGCGACAAGGCGAACCCGGTCACGAGCCCCCCTGGCGCCTGGCGCCGCGACGACGGAGTCGATCAAGTCAACGCCGGCGTCGAAGCCCCGCTCGACCGCGAGGCGAGCACCCAGCGCCTGACCCCTGCCCGCGCCTGGCGCGTCCTCTCGCAGCGGGCGAGCTTGACCTGAGCCGGCGTGAACCTTCTGAGTGGGCCGTTCGTCGGATAGGGTGAACGGAGGCGGACCATTGACGATGGCCTGGATGAAGGGGGTCTGGTGGATTCGGTTTCGGCAATCGATCGGCAGGCAGCGTTGGCCCGGCGCGTCCAACTGGAACTCGCCCCGTCGTATCGACTGGCGCGGGCGATCCTGCTCGATGATCGCGAGGCCGAGGACGCTGTCCAGGATGCCTGCCTGATCGCCTGGCAGCGCGGCGAGTCACTGCGCGACCCGGAGCGCTTCGGGGCCTGGTTCGGGCGGATCCTGGCCAACGGCTGCCGTGATCGGCTGCGCCGACGCCAACGCCAGAAGGTTCGGGCACTCGCCCTCGAGGCCGACTGGCAAGGTGGCATCAAAGACTCCGAGCCAGGAGAAGCGCCGGGGGCCGACGGCCGCGATCTCGACGCGGCATTTGACCGGCTCGACGCAGACCATCGGATCGTGGTCCTGCTCCGTTTCTGGCAGGACCTGACCCTGGACCAGATCGCCGACCGGCTGGACCTGCCGCTGGGAACGGTCAAATCCCGACTGCACTACGCGCTGCGCAATCTGCGCATCGAGCTGGAGGCGACCCATGGACGAGCCTGAGCTCGAGGAGCGGCTGCGCCGCCGGCTCTACGAGCGGTTTGCCAAGGCCGACGTTCCCGAGACCCTGGCCGGCCGAGTGACCGCGGCCATGAGCTCGAGACGCCCACCCTCCAGCAGGGCTGGCAGGGCTCGATCGGTGGTCGTGGCCCTCAGACGGCAATTGCTGGCGGCAGCGGCTGTCGTGATCCTGCTGGTCGGGGCAACCGTCGTCTTCTGGAATCAGCCCCGCACATCTTCCGTGGGTCGGCCGCGGGCTTCGGCAACCACCCCATCGGCGAGTCCCAGCCCGGTCAGCTACGCCGGCACGTTCACCGCGACCGGCTCGCTGGGGACGGGCCGGGTCGGCCACACGGCGACGCTTCTGGCCAACGGGAAGGTCCTGATCGCAGGCGGCTCCACCGGCCAGCGGTCCTTGTGCTGCCCACAGCCGAATCTGGCCAACGCCGAGCTGTATGACTCGGCAACTCATGGCTTCAGCCCGACCGGCTCGATGACCACGGCGCGCGCGGGCCAGACGGCCACCCTCCTCAACGACGGGCGTGTCTTGATCGTGGGCGGCGCTCCGACTGGCGGCACGGGCGGCGTACCTGTCGCATCGGCCGAGCTCTACGACCCCCTGACTGGCACATTCGTTCCGATCGGGCCGGCCGCTGTCGCTCGCCAGGGTGCCAGCGCGACGCTCCTCACCGACGGTCGGGTGCTCATAACGGGCGGTTCCGTCGGGACGAGCGCCGGATATTCCCTGGCCCTCGCCAGCGCCGAGCTCTATGACCCGGCAAGGGGCACGTTCGGCCCAACAGGATCGATGATCACGGCCCGGGCCGATCACACGGCAACGCTGCTGGCCGATGGGCACGTGCTGATTGCCGGCGGCTTCAGCGCCGCCAATGGCACGGGCGGTTCACTCGCGTCGGCCGAGCTCTACGACCCCCGAACGGGGACGTTCGGCCCCACTGGGTCGATGGCCTCGGCCCGCCTGGGGCAGAGTGCCACCCGGCTGGCGAGCGGGCAGGTCCTTATCGCGGGCGGTCTTCAGCTGAGCGGATCCGCCGGCGCAACGCTCGCCTCGGCCGAGCTCTACGACCCGGCCATCGGGAGGTTCACCGTAGTGGGCTCGATGGCCGGCGGCCGGGCTGGACACACGGCAACGCTACTGGCCGACGGCCGCGTTCTCCTTGCGGGCGGGGCGGACGCGACGAGTGCGACCACCACCGTGCTGGCCTCAGCCGAGCTGTATGACCCGCGAATGGCCATGTTCTCCGTGACAGGCTCGCTGACGACGCCGCGCGAGGGTCAGACCGCGACGAGCCTGGCTGACGGCAGCGTCGTGCTCGTTGGAGGGGCAGGTGACGCCGCCGCGAATGGGCCCGCGAAGGCGACCTCGGAACTCTTCAGGTGACGCGTTCCGGGGTGGCGTGGCGCTCCCGCCAGACCTGCTCGAGGACGCTCGAGAAGACCTCGGTCGCCTGCGCCCCGCTGATCCCATAGGCCCGGTCCAGGACATAGAACGGCACGCCGCTGATCCCGATCTCGGCGGCCAGCTGCTCGTCCGCCCGGACCCGGTTGGTGTAGCTCGAACCCTCCAGGACTGCGCGCGTCTCGTGTGGATCGAGGCCGGCCTCTTCGCCGATCTCGGTCAGCCCGGCAACGTCGAAGATCGATCGCGCTTCGGCGAAGTTGGCCCTGTACAGGCGGGTCACCAGGTCATCCACAAGGCCTCGGTCGGCCCCGAACTGGACGAGGCGATGAGCGTCAAGCGTATTGCCATTCAAACGGTCAGTCCGGTAGGCGAGTCCCAGTTCGCCGGTCATCGCGACGAGGCGCTCTTCCCCTGCCCGGACGGCGTCGGCACGGTCGCCGAATTTCGTCGCGAACATCTCGGCGACGGTGCTGGTCTCGCCGCGGGGCGTGCTCGGATCCAGCTCGAACGAGCGATGAATCACGTCGACCTCGCTCTGTTTCGGGAATGCCGCCAGGGCCAGCTCGAAGCGCGCCCGACCGAGGTAACACCAGGGGCAGACGAGATCGCCCCAGATCTCGACCTGGAGACGCGTTGGGGACGGGTCGCTGGGCGGATCGGCGAGGGCAGGATTCATGCCGGCCATTCTAGGCGTCGTTAGTTGAGCGTGCAACTAACGAGGCATGGCATTGGCGCGCCCGGCGGGACTCGAACCCACGACCTTTAGGTCCGCAACCTAACGCTCTATCCGCTGAGCTACGGGCGCAAATGCGGGAATGGCGGAGAGGGAGGGATTCGAACCCTCGAAGCAGGTTACCCCACTTGGCGGTTTAGCAAACCGCTGCACTAGGCCACTATGCGACCTCTCCGCGGAACCGCGGGCGCCAGAATAGCACGAGGTCCAGCGCCGCCCGGCAGCGCCAAACGCGGGCGTGTACTCCATGCATCAAATGGCTGATTTCGGGCCGGTTCGGCGCCGTTGGCGGCCCGTCCAGGCAGGTCGGCCACGCGGGAGCCGGCGAATTCCTCACGGCCCACGCTCGGCCCGGGCTCGCCCGTGGCTGAGATCCGCCAAGAGCGGGCCCAGGATGGCGGCCGCGCGCCCGGAATGCGCCGTTTGATGCACCAGCTACACCTGCCAGCCGACGGCCGCCGGCGCACAACCTGCGGCCGCAGGCACACATCCACGCAACCGCGCAGCCGCCGGCGCACAACCTGCGGCCGCCGGCCCGCAGCCGCAGGCACGACGCCGAGGGCACCCGCCCCGATGCTGTCCGTTGACAGGGCGGAGGCTGCTCGACTACCGTTCGGGGACGCACATGCAGACCTTTTTTTTCGCCTACCAACCCCCGGCATGACCGAACCCGGAAGCTGAGACCCGGGAGCACGGGTCGTGCCGGGATGAGCAGAGGTCTGACCTCTGCTTTTTTTGTTGGCCGGACGCACGCAGCGGCGGCCCAACCCCCAACCAACTGATGCCAACCAGACCAACGCGAAAGGACGCGCAGCACCGATGTTCGTGGTGATGAACGTCTCGGCCAGCCCGGCCGAGACGAACGCGGTCAAGAGCCTCATCCTGGCCGAGGGGCTCGTGCCGTACGACCACGTCGGCGCCCAACGCGTGGTGATCGCGGTCGTCGGCGAGATCGGTGGGCGCAAGCCGGTCCTGATCAGCCGGCTCGAGGCCCTCAGCGGCGTCGAATCGGTGACTCCGATCAGCCGGCCGTTCAAGCTGACCTCGCGCGAGTTTCACCCCGAAGACACGGTCATCCGGATCCTTGACGCGGTCGTGGGCGACGGCAGCCTGACCGTGATGGCCGGGCCGTGCTCCATCGAGAGCCGCGAGCAGCTGCGCGAGACCGTCGATGGTGTCGTGGCCGCCGGCGCCACGATCATCCGGGGCGGGGCGTTCAAGCCCCGGACCAGCCCGTACTCGTTCCAGGGCCTGGGCGTCGAGGGCCTGCGCTACCTGGCCGAAGAACGCGATCGGACCGGCCTGCCGGTGATCACCGAGGTCATGGAGCCCAACCAGGTCGACATTGTGGCCGAGTACGCGGACATCCTCCAGGTCGGCACCCGGAACATGCAGAACTACTCGCTCCTGACGGCCGTTGGCCGGGTCACCCGGCCGGTCATGCTCAAGCGCGGCTACGGCGCCACGATCGAGGAGTGGCTGATGTCGGCCGAGTACATCGTCAGCTCAGGTAACCCCAACGTGATCCTGTGTGAGCGTGGGATCCGGACCTTCGAGACGTACACCCGGAACACGCTCGATCTTGCCGCCGTCCCGCTCCTCCACCACCGCACCCACCTGCCGGTGATCGTCGATCCGTCGCACGCCACGGGCAAGCGCTGGCTGATCAAGCCGATGTCGCTGGCAGGGGTGGCCGCCGGCGCGGACGGAATCATGG
>JBBRIV010000216.1:0-5541 GCA_038220425.1 Candidatus Limnocylindrales bacterium | reverse complement strand
CTCCTGGATCTGGTGCTGCTGGAAGCCGCCCTCGATCGCAGCGAGCGTCCCGCCCAGCGCCTCGATCTCGGCCAGGTAGTCCAGCGCGGCGCGCTCCAGGTCATTGGTCAGGGTCTCGACGTAGTAGCTGCCCCCAAGGGGATCCGGGGTTTCGGTGACGCCGGCCTCGTGGGCCAGGATCTGCTGTGTGCGCAGGGCCAGCCGAGCGGACTCTGCGGTGGGCAGGGCCAGGGCCTCATCCCGGGCATTGGTGTGCAGGCTCTGGGCACCCCCAAGGATCGCTGCCAACGCCTGGACGGTGGTTCGGACCACGTTGTTGTCGATCGACTGGGCGGTCAGGCTGCTGCCGGCGGTCTGGACATGGAAGCGGCACATCTGCGATCGCGGATTGCTGCTGCCGAACCGGTCGCGGACGATCCGCGCCCACATCCGGCGGGCCGCCCGGAACTTGGCCACCTCCTCGAACAGCTCGCTCCACGAGGCGAAGAAGAAGCTGAGCCGGCCGGCGAAGTCGTCCACATCCAGGCCGCGCTCAATGGCGGCCTCGACATAGGCGATCGCATCAGCCAGGGTGAAGGCCAGCTCCTGGGCGGCTGTCGCTCCAGCCTCGCGCATGTGGTAGCCCGAAATGCTGATCGTGTTCCAGCGGGGCAACTCGCGAGAGCTGAACTCGAAGATGTCGGTCACCAGACGCATCGACGGGCGGGGCGGGTAGATCCAGGTGCCCCGGGCGATGTACTCCTTGAGAATGTCGTTCTGGGTCGTCCCGCTGAGCGACGCCCGCGGGGCACCCTGGCGTTCGGCAGCCGCGACGTACAGGGCGAGCAGGATCGCCGCCGTCGAATTGATCGTCATCGACGTGCTCACCCGGTCCAGCGGGATGTCCTTGAACAGGACCTCCATGTCGGCCAGGCTGCTGATCGGGACGCCCACCCGACCCACCTCGCCCGTCGCTTCCGGGGCGTCCGAGTCGTAGCCCATCTGGGTAGGCAGGTCAAAGGCAACCGACAGCCCGGTCTGACCCTGCTCCAGAAGGTACCTGAATCGCTCGTTCGTCTCGGCGGCGCTGGCAAAGCCCGCGTATTGGCGCATCGTCCAGAACTGACCGCGGTACATCGTGGGTTGGACGCCCCGGGTGAATGGAAACTCGCCCGGCCGGCCAAGGTCGCGATCCTCGTCGAGGCCGGCCAGGTCAGCCGGCGTGTACAGGTCCCGCACTTCGGCGCCCGAACTGGTCAGGAATGCCTCTCGCCGCTCAGGAGTTGCCTTGCTCGACGCTAGCCGGGTCGTGGCGCGCCAACGATCGCGGCCGGCGTCGGGCTGCTCGCCGCGGGTCATCGCTGCTGGCCATCGATGTTCATGAAACGATCATACGTGGCCGGTCGGCGAACGCGCCTGTCGTCTTTGCGCAAAGACAATGGCTGACTTCGATCCTCAGGCACCTCCGCGGATGACTACTGGCTATCCACAAATTGGTGAACAAGTACCAGGAACTGTGGATAACTGGATCGCCCGCTAGGCCGGATCGTGGAGTACCATCGCGGCACGGATTCCGCCGTGTGCGACGTTCCGACCCATACATCGAGGTAATCCGCCCGTGGCGAATGTGATCGCGATTGCGAATCAAAAAGGTGGCGTCGGCAAGACCACCACTGCTATCAACCTTGGAGGAGCCCTCGCCGAGCAGGGCTATCGGGTTCTGTGTATCGACATGGACCCGCAGGCGAACCTCACCGTCGGACTTGGCATCAACCTGGGAACGGTTGAGCGATCCGTCGCCGACGTGTTGGCTGATTCGCGCGCGACGATGGCCGAAATCGTGATCCCCACCCAAACCACCGGGATCGACGTCGCGCCGGCCACTCTCGAGCTGGCCTCAACCGAAGTCGAGCTGTTCAGCGCGATCGGGCGTGAACATGCGCTTCGCGAAGCGCTCGATGGCTGGGTCGACGAGCACTACGACTACGCCCTGATCGACTGCCCGCCAACGCTCGGGCTGCTGACGATCAATGCCCTGGTGGCCGCCAAGAGCGTGATCATCCCGGTCCAGACGCAGTACTACGCACTCAAGGGCCTGACTGCCCTGGTCAAGGTCATCAACACGATCCGGGCAAAGTTGAATCGCGACCTGCGTGTCCTGGGACTGTTGCCAACGTTCTACGACGGTCGAACGATTCTTGGGCGTGAGATGCTCGATGAGCTGCGCGAGCTGGGTGACCACCACGTCTTCAACACGATCGTTCGAAATACCGTCAAGTTGGGCGAGGCGCCGTTGACCGGACGACCGATCACGTCGTATGCCACAAGTTCCGATGCAGCGCGGACATATCGTGAGTTGGCACGAGAGGTGATCGAACTTGGCTAGAACAGATTTCCGCGCGACTGCGGCGCGCCGCCTGTCCGAGGAACGTGAGCTCGGACCAGCCGTCATCAGTCTTCTATCACCCGAAGGCAGCGCCCGCCGGCTCGGTGTTCGACATGTGCCGGTCAGCCGGATTGACGCGAACCCGGATCAGCCAAGGACCACCTTTGACCAGGCCGCCCTGGATGAGCTGTCGGCGTCGATCAAGGAACATGGCGTCCTCCAGCCTGTGCTCCTCCGCCCATTTGGATTGGCCGGCCGATATCAGCTGATTGCGGGCGAGCGCCGCTGGCGCGCCGCCAAGCTTGCCGGACTCGATTCCATTCCCGCGATGATCGAAGAGATCGACGACGACACGGCGCGGGAAATCGCGATCATCGAAAACTTGCAGCGTGAAGACCTCTCGCCGCTTGAAGAAGCGACGATGTACGACCGGATGGTCAAGGAACATGGCTACAGCATCCGACGCCTCGCGCAGAAGCTGGGCAAGGACAAGGGCTATCTCGAGAATCGACTCCGACTGGCCGATGCGCCGGAGGAGATTCGACAGCTCGTGTCTTTGCGCAAGGACACCCTGTCCCACGCCTACGAGTTGATGAAGGTTGAAGACCCGAAGAAGCGCCGCCGGCTGGCCGCCCAGGTTGCCAGTGGCGAACTTTCACTGGTCAAGCTTAAGCTGAGGATCGAGGGCCGCCGGGGTCGACCTGATGACTCGCTCGATGACGATGGCCAGGATGGGGTCGTGCCGGACACCCGAACGTCGGCCCGTAAGGTTGCCTCACCGGATGTCGATCAGAACACGGATCTGGCGGACGCAGCCGGCAGTGCCTGGTCCGGGGTCCGGCCCAGCGCTCCCCTGCGCGAGGACTCCCTCCTCGACGCGAAGCAGGGCCTGGCCGATTCACTCGAAGAGTTGTTTGGCGTGCTCCGCCAGAAGGAGGTCCTCGAGTCGATCGGCAGCGTGGATCGCTCGAACCTGGCCAAGTACCTCACGATCGCTAAGCTCCGTCTCGAGAACGCGATCGCGATGGTCCGCAGCGGCGACGCGAACTAGCCAGTCTGCCGCCGGCGCGAGCTAGAGCAGTCCGCGCCCGGCGAGGCCGCCGATCCAGGCAAGCGCCAGCCCGCCAAGACCGATCGCCTGGACTTCCCAGCCTCGCTCGCGGGTAGCCGGTTGGGTACTGCGCCCAAGGGCTAGGCCGATCATGGTCAGGGCGATCGATCCGTCGGCCACGCCGAGGGCGATGGTCGGAGCCCCGGCAACGACCAGCGAGCCGCCCGCGATGAGTGCCACGAGGGTCTCCAGGAGGGCACCGACGCGCCATGCGCGGACCTGTCCCAGGACGCCGACCGACGTTTCCACTGCGGCCCCCCGGTCACGTTCGTCATCGGCAAGCTCATTGGCCAGGGCCAGGGCGGCTCCGGCCAGCACGGCCAGGGGAATGAGCACGAGGAAGGCAGCCGGGATCCCGCCGGCAGCGCCCAGCCAGGCGTATACCGGCAGGAGCGGGATCCCAACGGCAAACGGCAGCCACGACCATGGGCTTGCCTTCAATCGAAGGTCGTACGCGTAGCCGGCCGCAAGGCCCGCCAGGGCGACCACGACCACGGCCGGGCCGATGGCCAGCGACAGGAGCAGACCGGCGGCCAGGCAGCCGCCGAAGACCGTCCGGGCCAACGCGATCGAGATGAGCCGACGGGGCAGCGGCTTGCCGGGCTTGTGACCACGATCCCGCTCGACGTCGACGAGGTCGTTGAGACTCCCGATCGACGCTTGCAGAGTGAACATCGCGAGCCCCAGCAAGGTGGCCCGGTCCCAATCGGCGCCGGCCAGGCGGGCCAGGCCGAACGTGATCAGGGCGTTCAGGAATGACGGGAATGGATGAACCAGCCGGAGGAGCCCTGTGGCGATGCCGGTCGCCCCCCTGCCCGGTGGGTCAGACGTAAACGAGGTCCTCGAAGTTCTCGACCAGGTACTCCACGATTCGCTCGCGACCGTCGGCGGTCTCCCGGCGAATGCCCGGGACCAGCGCCCAGAGCATCACGGCAGGCACGATGGCCTCCCCCGCTGCGTCCTGTCCGAAGGTTGCAGGAGCCCCTCCGCCGGCGGCATAGATCCGGGCCAGGGCCCGGTCATCCACGTGGGCCGCCTTCTTGAAATCGGCCAGCACCCGGAGGACGCCGCGCCGTCGGGCGATGTCCCGCATCAACTCGGCCGCCCATGCGTCGAGCTGGGAATCCTCCTGCTCCCTGAGCCGCTCCCGGTATTCCGTTGGGTTGGTCGCGAGTCCCGTTGCGCCCACCGAATCTCCTCGTGAATCGTTGTCCGGACGAGTATCGCAGGAACGGTCAGCCGGCGGACAGCCGCGGCAGCGGATCGAGCTCGGCCAGGCTTGCCAGGATCAGCGAGGCGGCCTCGCGAGCCCCGGCCGCCGGGGGGACCGAGGCGTTCGGGATCAGTGCCACGGTCATTCCGGCGGCCCGGCCGGCCAGCACGCCGTTGAGCGAGTCCTCCACCACCAGGCACCTGGCCGGGTCGACGCCCAGCTCGCGAGCCGCCAGCAGGTAGACATCGGGCGCCGGCTTGCCGTGGGCGACCTCGTCCGAGGCGACGACGACCCGGAAGAGGCCGGCAATCCCCAGCGAACCGAGGGCCGCGTCGATCACAGCCCGGTGCGATGACGACGCGACCGCGATCGGCATGCCCCTGGCAGCCAGGTTGCGCACGGCGGCCACGGCACCCGGAATCAGCGGTGCTCCGTGGCTCGCGTAGCGCACAACCATCGCGCCCACGATCTCGTCGACGATCTGCTCGACGGGCAGGTCCAGGTTGAGCCGATCGCGCATGATCCGGGCCCAGCCCAGGGAATTGGCGCCCATCACGGCCGCCTGGTCAGCCGGCGTCCATGCCCGACCGCGCTCAGAGGCCCAGCCCAGCCGGACGTCGTCCCACCACAGCTCAGCATCCACGAGCACGCCGTCGAGGTCGAAGATGACCGCGGCGGGTGTCGCGCTGATCCCGTCCTGCACGAATCAGCGACTCGAGCCGCGGTTGGCGGCGGGCTTGGTCGGCGTGCGGGCAGCCGGTTTGGACGTCGCAACCCCGGTGGCCACCGCCGACAGGAGCCTCGTGGCGGACGTTGGAGCGGTCCTGGGTGCAGTCCCCGCTTGGGCGCCCG
>JBBRIV010000215.1:0-5551 GCA_038220425.1 Candidatus Limnocylindrales bacterium | reverse complement strand
GTCGGTCGTGATGGACAGCACGGACCAGGGCGTGGGCACCCTGCGGGCCCTGCGCGAGCTGGGCATGCGCCTGGTCCTGGACGACTTTGGGACGGGCTATTCCTCGCTGTCCTATCTGAAGGACCTGCCCCTCGACACGATCAAGATCGATCGATCGTTCGTGGCCGGCCTGACCGACGCTGACGCCAACGACTCCATCGTCCAGGCGGTGATTTCGCTGGCCCATGGCCTGGGCATCGACGTGACGGCGGAGGGTATCGAAACCGTTGGCCAGCTGAACCGGCTGCGCCAGCTTGGCTGCGACCGCGGCCAGGGCTACTACTTTGCCCGGCCGCTGCCGGCAGACCAGGTCGACGCCTATCTGCGCGGCGGCCGGCCGCGCGGCTGAATCAGGCCGGCGCGCCGGCTGGCCCGGGATTCGCGGCGATCCAGCGCTCGACCACCATATCGAGCCGCTCAAAGACGACCCCGTCGAGCGAGCGGGCAGTGGTGATGAACTGCTCGAGCATGGCCAGCCGGTGGCCCCGGCCGATCGCCTCAGGGTGGAGGGTGAGGGTCAGGGCTCCACCTGGTTCGTTGGCCCAGGCATAGCGCAATTCGCCCTCCCAGATTTCGAGCACCTTGGACGGCGCGCTCAAGGGACCGACGCCGCGCGGTCCGGGCTCGAAATGGGGCCAGTCGTCGAGTGCCCAGCTGACCGGCATCTCCACCAGTGGCCCCGGCCGGCCGAGGTTTGACACTGCGCGATCGTGCTCCTCGCCGACCGGCACCCGGTAGGGGTGGACATCGTCGGCCATCAGCGATGAGTCGTAGCGAAAGCCCAGCTCGGCAACGTGGGCCAGGGTGGCCGGCCCCAGCGACCAGAACGGCGCCCGAAAGCCGGTCGGGGCGACGCCGCCGGCGGCCCCGGTCAGCGCCTCCCGAGCTCGTGCCAGGATCTGGCCCTCGTCGTGGGGGTGCTCGGCCAGGTCCTCGTGGGCCCAGCCATGGCAGGCCAGCTCGTGGCCGCCGGCGACAATCGCGGCGACGCTGTCCGGGAACGTCGCGATCGTGTGGCCGGGGACGAACCATGTCGCCGGGATCCGCTCTCGTGCGAGCAGTCGCAGGATCCGGGGAACGCCAACCCGCGGCCCGAATTCGCCCCGCGAGCGGAGGACCGGACCGTCGCCCCGGTCAACCTCGGACGAGATCGCGTCGTGATCGAAGGTCAGGGCGACCGTCAGGCGGGGCGCTGCGGGCATCAGCGCCGGCGCTTCGCGACCCGGGCCGGGGTGCTGCTGTGGGCCTCGGCCTGCTCGGCGACCCGGGCCAGGACCCAGACCAGGTCGGCCAGCCGATTCAGGTAGGGCAGGAGGTATTCGCCCCGGAGCAATCCTTCGGCCTGCAGGCTGACCACCCGGCGCTCGGCCCGGCGCAGGATGGTCCGGGCCAGTTCCAGGGCTGCGCTGGTCCGCGTCTCACCCGGGATGACGAACTCCCGGGGCATCTCGATCCGGTGCTCCAGCTCTACGACGAGGCTGGTCAGGCCGTCGACCATCGCGGCCGAGACCCGGGTCGTGCCGTCCTCCAGGCGATCCAGGGCATCGGGCGTGGTCGCCAGCTCGGCGCCCACCACGAACAGCTCGCGCTGGAAGCGCAGGATCAGCTCGGAGATCGATGCAAGGCCCGGGTTGAGGGTGCCGTACTGGCTTTTGAGACCAAGCTCGGCGCGGGCCAGGCCCAACGCGGCAACCGCCTCATCGACCGTGCCGTAGGCCTCGGTCCGTGGATCGTCCTTGCGGATTCGGGGACCGCCGTAGAGCAGCCCGGTGGTCCCGTCGTCCCCCCGGCCGGTGCTCACGACCGAGTCGATCGGATCCACCTGGCTAGCGGCTCACCACATCAGCCCCGCGTCCTTGGGATCCCAGCGCTCGGCCAGCAGGGTCACCTTGACGTCGTGGTCGACAACCGACTCGGCCTGCTCCTTGACCTGCTGGATCATCGAACCGGCGTACGGGCAGAACGGCGTGGTCAGGATCATCTTGATCTCGGTCGAGTCCGGACCGAGGATGATCTGGCGAATCAGTGCCAGCTCGACCACGTTCATCCCAATCTCCGGATCGACCACTGCCCGCAGCGCGTCAAGGATGGCCAGCTCGGTGGCCCGGCGCTCGGCATCGAACGGGACCGCTCCGGCGGGCTCGGTGGTGGTCGTCTGTCCGTCAGTCATGCCGAAATCCTAGCAGATGACTCGGAAATGTCCGAACGCCGATCAGACCGCCGGCGCAGCGCTCTTGACCACGATCCCGGGCAGGCGCAGGTGTTCGGGCAGGAGCTCGGCCTCCTGGTCGCTGTAGCCGGGTCCGGCCAGCGAGCCATCGGCCTCGAAGAACGCACTGTACCGGGCGCGCTGATCGGCGGCGAAGGCATAGGCCGTGGCAATGCCCATCGCGCGCAGCTCGGGGTGCTCGGTCAGGAGCTGGGTCAGGTCGTAGCCGTTGCTGCGCAGCTCGAGCAGCTGGCGGACGGTCAGCCGGCTGCCGTAGCAGAACGGCTCGCCGTTCATCACCAGCGGGTCGGTCTTGACCCATTTGACGGTCACGCTCAGGCGCCCTTGTACAGGAGCTGGAGGATCCGGTTGCGCTTGCGGGCATCGCCGGCAATCCGGCGCTGCCAGCGCAGGCGCTCGATGGCGGTGTCGATGGCGGCGTCCGCGGCGTCGCGCTCGGCGGGCGTCAGGACGGCCCGGCTGGCTTCGCGCAGGCCCTCGCACAGCGCGATCACGTTATCCATCGGCACCCGCCGGCGGCGATAGTTGAGCGAGGCCTGTTCGGCCCACGAGTGGATCGCCGCAGTGCTGCCGGTGGCCATCGATTGGGCGACCTCGTCGATGAGGACGTCCATGTCGCGCAACAGCAGGCGCAGGCCGGTTTCGTCGTTGTGCTGAGAGATCGTGGGATCCAGGGTGAGCGCGATGTCCAGCGATCGCGCGCCGAGGCGCTCCCGGGCGGCCCGCAGGCGGGCGGCGGCGGCGGGCAGTCCGGCCGTTGGGTCGAGAGGTGGCAGGCCGAGGGCTGGGTGGCTCACGGCCCAGAGTCTAGCGCAGCCTCGTGGGCCATGGTCAGGCGCTATCCTGCGCGCAGGAGGGTGACATGACCGATCCATTCACAGTTGGCGGCGCGGGTCTGCCCGACCCACAGATCAATCCGACCGATCCGACTCCGCCGGCCGCCGTGCCCGAAGTCCCGTCGGAGGCTACCTCGGCATGGCCGCCCACGGCGGCGCCGGCCGAGCCGGCTGCAGCAGACAGTGGGGCCGGCTTCGGAATGCCCTCAGGCGAGGGGTTCGGAGCACCGGCCGGGTCTCCGTTTGGCAGTCCGGCCGGCGGGCTTCCGCCGGTCCAACCCGGGGCGATGCCCGGTGCCCTGCCTGAGGCATGGACGCCCGGACCGGCCCTCACGGCCAGCGCCGGCCGGCGCGGCGGCCGAAAGCGCCTGGTGATCGCGGCGATCATCGTCGTCGTCATCGGGGTCGTCGCGTACGCGGCAAAGGATCGCGGGACGAGCAGCCCGCTCAAGCTCCAGGTGGGCGACTGCTTCGACGTACCGACCTCGACGACGGTCACCGACGTCATCGACAGCGTCCAGCATCACCCCTGCACCGAGAGTCACACCGCCGAGATCTACTACATCACGCCCTACACCGGCGTCGGCGCCGACGGTCCGTACCCGGCGGTGAGCGCATTCCACGACTTCGCCACGGCGGCCTGCCCGGCGGCCTGCCCGGCGGCCTTTGAAGCCTACACGGGCGCGTCGTTTGACTCCAGCCCGGACCTGAACGTGGGCTGGTTCTTTCCCGTCGTCGATGGCTGGACGGGCGGCGACAAGACGATCCAGTGCTACATCGAGCGGACGGACCACACACCCATGACCCATTCGGTCAAGGGCATCGGCACTCCGTCGCCCTCGACGACACCCTAGGGTCAGGCCGGCCGGGTCAGGCCGGGCCAGGTCAGGCGGGTCCGGCGGACGTGGCCAGCTCGGCGACGATCGTGGCCGGCGTGATCTGCTCCCGCAGGAGCCGTGCGAAGCGCGCCGGGGCGTCGGCCTCGGGTACCGCCTCGAGCCAGCGCCGCAGGAGTGCCTCGCCCTCCGAGTAGACGAACACGTAGGTCCGCCAGAGCGGGTGCTCGATGAACTCGAGGCGCTTCTCGGCGCGCTCGGGCGTGAGCAGGGCGATCTGTTCAAGCTCGGCCCGGACGGTGTCGTGATCGGCGCCGTCAACATGCCGGCGCAGGGCCGCATTGACCGAGTAGTCGCCCAGCCGGGACCGCGGGCCGCGCAGGGCCAGGGTCGTCCGGGCCAGGTCCGCGGCGCCGGCCGAGTCGGCCGCCTCGACCAGTCCGGCCCGCTGGAACAGCTCTTCGAGGAGCTCAGCCTCGCCATCGTCCGTGGCCGGAACCGCGAACCGGCGGCCCAGGTCCGCCAGGCCCTCACTGACCAGGCATTCCGGGGTATTGATCAGGAGGATGCTGCACTCCAGGCGGTGCTCGAGACGGACCAGCTGGGCCTCTTTCCAGGCGTGCTCAAGGTGGTGCCCGGGATACGTTTCGTGAGCCAGGACAGACAGCAGGTCGGGCGCCCGGATCGGCAGGTCCGTGTTGAGGTCCACCCGCGAGCGCAGGTTGCCGTCATACCAGTTGTAGCCGGCCCACGGCTCGTCCCTGACCAGGCTGACCCGGAGCGTCTCGCCGGCGGGCAGCCCGAAGGTCGCCGCAGCCCGGTCGCGGAAGATCGCCACGAGCCACTCGACGATCGCCGGAAGCCGGTCCGGCGGCACGACGAGGCGAGCATCCCAGCGGGCCAGCCGGTCGATCGTTGGACCGCTGCCCGGCAGCAACCGATCGATCTCCAGCCGGGCTGTCTCGAACAGCTCGGCCGACCGGCGCTGGGGCGTCCAGTCGAAACAGCGGGCCACGTGGGCCAGGTAGGCCGCGCCGCTGACGCCGGCCGGTGCCTCGACCAGCGCCTGGGCGTTGGCCTGGATCGCCCCCAGCTGGGCGCTCAGCCAGGCCCGGCGGCGAGGATCGTCAACTTCGAGGCCAACCCGTTCCGCGAGCCGCACTGCATCGGCCGCCAACAGGGCCGGAGGGCGCAGCGACTCGAGGTCAACCTGGGCCTTGAGCCGGGCCGGACCGAAGTAGCCATCGACGAATCCGGGCAGGTGCTGGTCCAGGCGCAGGGCCAGGAGCAGGTAGTCGGCGGCGATCGGGTCCGGAACGGGCACCTGCGCTTCGCCGCCGAGGGCCGCCTCGGTCATCGATCGGTCTCGCCGACGAAGGGCATCCGGCGCCGGTCGGCCGCCTCCAGGCTCATCCGCAGGGCCGCCGTCTTCTGCTCCGCCACCTCGCGGACATAGGCGGCCTCCTCGGCCGGCTCCATCCGCCGGCCGCGCACGATCGAGCGGGATTTGCCCACCATCAACCAGCTCAGGTGGTAGCGATCCATCGTCCCCCAGGCCCGGCTCAGGAGCTCGTCGGAGAGCTGCAGCCAGATCTGCAGGGCACCCAGCG
>JBBRIV010000214.1:0-5575 GCA_038220425.1 Candidatus Limnocylindrales bacterium | reverse complement strand
GTGAACGCGACGACGGACGGAACGGTCCGGCCGCCTTCGGCCGATGCGATCACGGTCGGCTCTCCGCCTTCCATGACAGCCACGACCGAGTTGGTGGTGCCCAGGTCGATCCCGATGATCTTGCCCATGTTGGTGGTTACTCCTCGAGGTTGGTGACGTGCTTCAGGTTGGGGAAATCAGTTGATGAGGGCGCCGTCGGCGCCCCCGGAGGGATCGCCGGCGGCGATGGCCACCCGGGCCGGGCGCAGGATGCGGTCGCGGATTCGGTAGCCCCGCTGCAACTCGGCGACCACGCTGCCCTCGGGGAACTCGCTGCCGGGAACGTTGACCAGGGCCTCGTGGAGGCGCGGATCGAAGGCCATCCCGGGCGTGACCTCAATCGGCTGGAGACCCTCGCTGGCAAGCAGCGCGCCAAGCTTGCGATCGATGGCCGCGACACCTTCGACCCAGCTGGCACTCTCGGGTGCCGTCGGCCGGGACTCGATCGCCCGGTCGAAGTCGTCGGCCAGGACGAGCACCTTGAACAGGAGCAGGTCGTTGGCCAGGCCGGCCTCGCGTTCGCGCTCCTCGGCGGTCCGACGCTTGAAGTTCTGGAACTCGGCGCGTTCACGCTGGAGCGCCTGGAGGTAATCGGCGGCCTGGGCCTGGGCAGCGTCACGCTCGGCGGCCAGGGCCTCGATGTCGGCCAGGAGCTTGCTCGGCGAGATGTCGAGCTCGTCGATGCGCTCTTCGGCACGGGTTCGGTTGCGGTCAGATCTCATGGTCAGGGTCTCTCGGCTGGGATTGGGTCAGGCGTAGAGGTGGTCGACGAGCTCGTTCATCAGCCCGGAGATGAAGCCCACGGTCCCGATCGCCTGGGCATACGCCATGCGGGTGGGACCAAGGACGCCGACGACACCGACGGCGCGGCCGGCCTGGCCGTAGGGCGCCAGGACGAGCGAGACCTCGCCCATCTCGGCCGGCGCGTTCTCGCGTCCGATGAAGACGTGGATTCGGCCGGTCTCGGTCACGACCGCGATCAGGTCGGCCAGGTAGGCCCGATTCTCGAGGGCCGTGAAGACCCGTCTGAGCTTCTCGCTCTGGGCGAACTCGGGCGCCTCCATCACGTTGAGCAGGCCATCGCTGTAGACCTCCTCGACGCGCAGGGCATCGAACTCGGCCACGGTCCGGATGATTCGCTCGGCGATCTTGCGGGTCAGGTTGCGCGACTCGGCATCGCCGCCCAGGGCGCGCTCGAACCTCGGCAGGATCGTCACGATGTCGGCGGCGGTCAGCTCGGCCAGCCGTTCGTTGAGCAGGTTGGCCACCCGGGTCAGGTCGGCCTGGGTGACGGGCACGTCCAAGGCGATCAGGCCCTGCTTGATCGTGCCTTCGCGGAGGACGAGGATCAGGCTGGCCAGGCGGTCCTGGATTGCCACCAGGTCGATCCGCCGAACGCGGGCGGCAACCGGCTTGGCGGCCGTGGCCAGGCCGGCCGAGCGGGTCATCGAGGCGAGGGTGGTGGCCGCCAGTCGGAACCACTGCTCACTGGCGAACTCCACCTGCCCGAACTGGTGGCGAATCATCAGCTGCTCGACGGCCGGTGGCGGCGCGCCGAGCTCGACGATCGACTCGACGTAGGTCCGGTAGCCGGCGTCAGTCGGGATCCGGCCGGCCGAGGTGTGCGGGTGGGTCAGCAGTCCGGCGCCCTCGAGGTCGGCCAGGATTCCGCGCACGGTCGCGCTGCTCACGCCCAGGCTGTAGCGCTCGACGAGCGTCTGGGAACCAACCGGACTAGCGGTTGTCACGTAATCATCGATGACGGCCTGCAGAATTGCCCTCGATCGGGCATCCAGGGGGCCGCTGGTGGGTCGCATTCGTCGCGCCACGGTGCGCCTGCTCCTTCCGGTTAGCACTCTCCATGCCAGAGTGCTAACGTGCTGCCCGCATCGTACCTTCGATCCGGGCGAGTGTCAACGGTCCAGCTCCGGCCGCGAGCCGGCCGGCAGCGCCTCAGATCAGGCGGGCAAAGAGCTCGTTCGAGAGGAGCCGGCCGCGGGTGGTGAGGTGAACCCGCGCGTCACCGGTCTCCTCGAGCAGGCCGGTGGCCACCGCCCAGCCGAACGCGTCCACGAAGGGCGCCTCGAGGAGCATCGTGAGGGGCACGCCGCGATCCATGCGCAAGCCCAGGATCACGGTCTCGGCAGCCGCCGACGCGCCATCGACGATGTCCTCGCCGCCGGGCGGCAGGCTGGCCGGGCCGCCACCCGCCGGCAGCAGGGCGGCGACGTAGGCGTCCAGGCGGGCAGCGTTCCAGCGTCGAACCCGGCCGTCGAAGCCGTGCGCACCCGGACCAACCGCCTCGATCGAGCGGCGTTCCCAATAGCCCGTGTTGTGGTGCGATTCGTGGCCGGGCTGGGCCCAGTTGGCCAGCTCGTAGCCCAGGAACCCGGCTTCGCGCAGACGATGGGTGGCCAGGTGGTACATCGCCGCCGCCCGGTCGTCGTCCTGCTCGGGTTGGGCACGCTCGCGCCAGCGCCAGGCGCCGGCAGTTGGCGGCAGGTGGTCGCCGCCGGGACCAGTGAGGCCCTCGGCATCGGGATCATCCAGGGTCAGGGCATACAGCGACAGGTGTTCCGGGGCCAGGGCAAGCGCCCGCTCCAGCCCGTCCGCCCAGCTGCCCAGGGTCTGGCCCGGCACGTCGTACAGCAGGTCCAGGTTGATCGACCGAATGCCGGCTTCGCGGGCGGCGATCAGGGCCACCCCGACATCGACCGGCGAGTGGCGCCGGCCGAGGCGCTTCAGCTCGCTGGGCACGAAGGACTGGGCTCCGAAGCTGATCCGGGTGACGCCGGCCTCGGCCTGGGCCACCGGATCGCCACGCTCGTCCGGACCCGGGTTGGCCTCGAGGGTGATCTCGGCGCCGGGGGCAATCCCAAAGTTCTCGCGGATCGCGTCGAGGATCCGGCGCACTGCAGCGACCGGTACGAGCGACGGAGTGCCGCCGCCCAGGTAGACCGTCCGCAACGGTTTGCCCGCGCCCGCCTCGCCCGCGCCTGCCGGGCTACTCGCCTGGGCGCGCAGCCCGATCTCGACGATCAGGGCGTCCACCAGGACATCGATCCGGTTGCGCGAGCCGCGGGCATCGGCCCCGGCATAGACCACGAAGTCGCAGTACGGGCAGATCGAAACGCAGAACGGCAGGTGCACGTACAGGCCGGACGGCGCCTCCGCGGAAGGATCGGGTGCGGCCTCGGGCGCCGGAGCGCCGCCGGTCTCGCTCATCGGTCGCGGCTGATCGAATCCCGGACGGCGCCCACGATGCTCCAGCCGTCCGGCGGCCGGCGGCGCTTCTCGATCTCCTCGACCTCGCGGCCCTCGGGCAACGGCTGCCCGGCGTGACCGGTGGTCGCGAACATCGCAAAGCGGCCGATCGTGTGGCCCAGGAAGGCGGCCCCGATACCGCCCGTGACAATCGTGGCCCAGCCGGTTGCAACCGCCAGGACAAGGGCCAGGACAAAGATCGAGCGATCCCGTCCGGGTGCGCCGAGCCGGGTGGCCAGGCCGTAGAGCAGGGCCTGGATCACGATGGCCAGCCAGCCGTTCAGGCCGATCAGGACGAGGAAGCCGAGGATCGCGCCCCGGAAGGTGACCTCGTCGATGAACGCCGTGCCCAGGGCGTTGAGCAGGGCCACCGGATAGGAGCTGACCGGCGGCAGGCGCAGATGGCCGTAGCGCCGCCAGGCAACCCCAACGGCCAACAGGGTGCCGGCCACGCCCATGGCAATCCCGAGCAGGACGGCCTGCGCCCGATCGCCCGGGCCCACGAACAGCTCGCTGCTCACGTTCGGGTAGATGGTCACGACGGCGAGCGTGATCAGCAGGCCGATCAGGTACCAGCTCAGGCGCCGGCTGAGCCGGATGCGCTCACCGTCCTGGGCGCCGTCGGCATACTCGGCGACCCCGAAGAGCGAGGCCTGGAAGCGCAGGACGACCAGAAGCAGGGTGAACGCCAGGGCAATGAGCAGCCCGAACGGCCGAATCAGCTCGGTCATCGACGCCCGGTCAGCGCGCCGGTCCGTCGTCCATGCGCAGGACGGCGAGGAACGCTTCCTGGGGAATCTCCACGGATCCGACCCGCTTCATCCGCTGCTTCCCCTCTTTCTGCTTCTCCAGGAGCTTCTTCTTGCGGCTGATGTCGCCACCGTAGCACTTGGCGAGGACGTTCTTGCGCATTGCCCGAACAGTTTCGCGAGCGACCACGTTGCCGCCGATCGCTGCCTGGATCGGGACTTCGAACATCTGGCGGGGAATCAGCTCCTTGAGCCGCTCAGTCAGCTGGCGGCCGGTGGAGGCGGCCCGGTCCCGGTGGACGATCAGGCTGAGGGCGTCGACCGGCTCGCCGGCAACCATGATGTCGAGCTTGACCAGGTTGGCCGCCCGGTAGCCGATCTCCTCGTAGTCCATCGAAGCGTAGCCCTGGCTGCGACTCTTGAGCTGGTCGAAGTAGTCGATGATCAGCTCGGCCAGGGGCAGCTCGAAGCGGATCATGACCCGTTTTGGATCCAGGTACTCCAGGCCCACAAACGTGCCGCGCCGGCTGGTCGAGAGCTCCAGCAGCGGGCCGATGTAGGCCGACGGGGTGATGACCGCCAGGCTCACCCAGGGCTCCTCGACGGCCTCGATGTCGCCGGCACTGGGGAAGAAGGCCGGGTTGTCGACGCTCAGCGTCCCCCGCCCGCCAATCAGGACCACCCGGTACTGGACCGACGGAGCCGAGGCGATGAGGTCCAGCGAGAACTCCCGCTCGAGGCGCTCCTGGACGATCTCCATGTGGAGCAGGCCAAGGAAGCCGCAGCGGAAGCCGAAGCCCAGGGCCACCGAGCTCTCAGGCTGGTAGGTGAAGCTGCCATCGTTGAGGTGGAGCTTCTCGATGGCCTCGCGCAGGAGCGGGTAGTCGTCGCCGCTGAGGGGGTAGATCCCGGCAAATACCAGGCTCTTGGCCTCCTTGTAGCCGGGCAGCGGCGTGCTGGCCGGGGCCTTGGCATTGGTCAGCGTGTCGCCGACCTGCGCGTCACGAACGCTCTTCAGGCCGGTCGCCACGTAGCCCACCTCACCGGCGGTCAGGGCCGGGACGGGCACCAGCTGGGGCCGGAACACGCCCAGCTCGAGCAGGTCCGATTCCACGCCGGAGGCCATCAGCCGGATCGTGTCATGGGCGTGGAGGGTACCCGCGGCCAGCCGGACATAGACCACCACGCCCTTGTAGGCGTCGTAGTGCGAGTCGAAGATCAGGCCCTGGAGGGGACCGTTCGGGTCGCCCTTGGGCGGCGGGATCCGGGCGACCACCGCCTCGAGGATGTCCTCGATCCCGATGCCTTCCTTGGCCGAGGCCAGGATCACCTCTTCGCGCGGGATCGCCAGGACGTTCTCGAGCTCCTCGATGACCACGTCCGGCTGGGCGCTGGGCAGGTCGATCTTGTTGACCACCGGGATGATCGTGAGCCCCTCGCGGAGGGCGAGATGGACATTGGCCAGGGTCTGGGCCTCGATCCCCTGCGCCGCATCGACGACCAGGATCGCGCCCTCGCAGGCG
>JBBRIV010000213.1:0-5672 GCA_038220425.1 Candidatus Limnocylindrales bacterium | reverse complement strand
CCACGAGGCGCCCGGTGAACGTCGTGCCCAGGATGCCCTCGTGGACAAAGGGCTGGTTCAGGGCCAGCCGGCCGCGGGCATGCTCGCAGGCCATCCGGGCGCTCGTGCCGGTCCCGCACGGCGAGCGGTCGATGGCACCGGTCCAGCTTTCGGGCCGATCCCACGAGGCCTGGCCGGTCGACACGATCACCGCGTTCCGCCGGCTTGACCCGGCGTTGTGGGCCGGCCCTGAGATCTGGGCGATGGTCACGCCCGCGGCCAGGTCCGGATTCCCGGGATGACGGACGGGCAGCTGTTCCTGGGCAGCCAGCTTGAGCATCTCGCCGATCCGGACGATGTCGCGAGCCTCATCGGGCGTGATCCGCAGGCCGAACCGTTCGGCGTCGGCGATCACATAGAACATCCCGCCCCAGGCCACGTCGACCGTGACCGTGCCCAGGTGCGGGACTTCGATGACCGCGTCGAGGTGCATCGCGAAGGCCGGCACATTGCGAAACGTGACGCTCATCACCCGGCCGTCGCGAACCTCGGCCTGGACCTCGATCAGTCCTGCCGGCGACTCCAGGCGCAGGGTGGTGACGGGTTCCTCGACGGGGACCATTCCGGTCTCGATCAGGACGGTCACGACGCAGATCGTGTTCGAGCCCGACATCGCCGGGTATTCGACCTGCTCCATGATCACGTAGCCGGCATCGGCACCGGGGATGGTCGGCGGCAGGATCAGATTGCAGTTGGCCGCGGGGTAGCCCCGCGGCTCGCGCAGCATCAGCTTGCGCAGGTCATCGGCGTGATCGCGCAGGTGGGCCATCTTCTCGAGCATCGTGGCGCCCGGGACATCCAGCACGCCGCCGGTGATCACCCGGCCGGGCTCACCGGCCGCGTGCGCATCCACGGCCGTGATCATCCGATCGAAGCGCATCGCGCGCTGCCCGAGCTAGGGCTTGCGCTCGAGAATCGGGCGGGCCTTGTCCGGGTCGTCCACGATGAATGTGAACATCGCCCGGTCACCCCAGCGGCCCAGGAACAGGTGGCCCAGGATGTTCACCCCGGCATCGGACAGGTCGCGGGCCACCCCGGCCATCCCGCCCGGTCGATCGCCCACTTCGGCCAGGATCGATTCGCCTTCAACGTAGGTGTAGCCACCGGCGTCGAGGACCTCCTTGGCGCTATCGTCGTCGGCCGTGGTCATGATCACGTGGCCGACATCGCCGATACCCCCGCCGCCGATCGCCCGCAGGTCGACCCCGCGCACAGCCAGCGCCTCGGCAAGGACGGCGAGCGCACCGGGCTGGTTCGGGAGCTGGACGACGAACTGGCGGGCCATGAACACCTCCGGGGAACGTTGACCGCTCGATTCTGACACGGCCAGTCGATCGCCGCTACGGTTTTGGAGCCCGCCGCCGGCGCCCCTTCGGGCTGGGGGCTCGGCCAACATCGATGGCCCGCTGATCTGCGTCGAGGTAGGCCGCGGTCGGACCCGACGCCCAGTCATTGTCCACCGCCATCGCCCGGCTGACCAGGCCGGCCCAGGCCGCCGGATCGGCATACGTCTCGAAGGCCTGCTCACAGGCCCAGGCCAGGCCATCCGCCGTGGGGTGCTCGAAGACGAAGCCCGTGCCGGCCCCCGGGTGGAGGTATTCGTCGACGACCGTGTCGGCCAGGCCGCCTGTCCGATGGACGATCGGCGGAGTGCCGTAACGCAGCCCGATCATCTGGCCCTGGCCGCACGGCTCGAACCGGCTGGGCATCGCGAACAGGTCACAGCCGGCATAGATCCGGCGGGCCATGACCCGATCGAAGCGCTCGTTCAGGACGATCCGATCCGGGCGGCGCCGGGCAAGCTCCCGGAAGGGTGCGGCCAGGGCGGGATCGCCGCTGCCCTGGACCACCAGCCGGGCACCGCCGGCCAGGAGTCGGGGCGCCGCTTCGGCCAGCAGGTCGAAGCCCTTTTGCGGGTCGAGCCGGCCGATCATGCCCACCACCGGCCCGGCGTCGCCCGGGTCGAAGCCGACCCGGGTCAGCAGGTCGGCCCGGCAGACGGCCTTGCCGCCCAGCTGACCGGCCGCGTATGGCGCCGCGAGGTCCGTGTCCGTGGCCGGATTCCAGACGGCCGGGTCGATCCCGTTGAGGATCCCGAAGAAGCGCGGCCGGCCGGCCTCGTCGCGTTGAGCGGCCTTCCAGCGCAGGGTCGGGTCGAGGCCGAATCCGAACTGGGCCGTGAGCGCCTCAGCCGCATAGGTGGGGCTGACCGTATTGACCAGGTCCGCCCGCTCGATCCCCGCCCACAGCAGGTCAATCCCGGCGGCGGTCCGATCGACGACCGGGTCGCCCACGGCCAGGCCCAGGGTGGCCAGCTCGGCTCGGTCGACCCAGCCGTGGTACGCAAGGTTGTGGATGGTGAGGATGGAGGCCAACCGGCCGCGGCCCACGATCGGATCGTCGGCATGGAAGCGGTCGCGCAGGACGAGGGTCGCCGCTGCGTGCCAATCGTGGACATGGAGCACGTCGACCGGCACGGCCTCCAGCCGAAGCGTCGCCAGGGCCGCCCGTCCGAGCAGGCCGAACCGCCAGGCATCGTCGGGGTAGCCGTAGATCGCATCACGGTCGAAGGCCGCCGGAAAGTCCACGAGTCGCAGGCGGTAGCCATGGGTCAGGAACGAGCGCACCGTCACGGTTGCGGCGCCCAGGGGATGGGCCCGGGTGGCCGGCCCATAGGGTCCGGGCACGGTCACCCGAAGCTCCTCGACGGGGCCGTCGGCCGGGGCCACCACGCTCCGATAGGCCGGCAGGAAGACATCGACCGGGCCGTCCAGGGCCGGACTCCGGCCGAGGCTGCGGGCCAGCGCGTCGACCACGTCGCCAAGCCCACCGGCCTTCGCCCACGGTTCGCATTCGGCAGAAACGGACACGACGCGCATGGCCGTATTGTCGGCGGCGCGCGGCTCCCCCGTTCGGTCACCTATCATTCGCCGGTCATGGATCCCCTCGTTCGCGTTCCAACGATGCCCGGCGCGCCCTTCCGCCTGCCACCCCAACTGGAGGGCCTGCGCCGGATCGCGTACAACCTGTGGTGGAGCTGGCACCCCCGGGCCAAGGTCCTGTTCAACCGGATCGACGCCGCGGCCTGGACCCGCTATCGCAATCCGATTGCGGTCCTGGAGGGGGCCGTGGACTGGCGCAGCCTGATTGACGACCAGGATTTCCTGGTCGAATACGCGGCCGTCCTGGCCGACTTTGACGGGTACATGGGCAACGGCCGGAATCACTGGTTCCACCGCCAGTACGCCCAGTCGCTGGAAGGGCCCATCGCCTACTTCTGCGCCGAGTACGGTTTCTACGAGAGCCTTGGGATCTATTCGGGCGGACTGGGCGTGCTGGCCGGCGACCACCTCAAGACGGCCTCGGACATGGCCCTGCCGTTCATCGGCGTCGGACTGATGTACCGCAAGGGCTACTTCCGTCAGACGATCGACGCCGACGGCCACCAGGAGCACGCCTACCCCGACTACGACCTGGCCCGCCTGCCGGTCCTCCGCGCTGCCGATCGCTACGGCGACCCGCTGACGGTCACGATCGACCTGCCCGGCCGGACCCTGCACGTAGCCGTGTGGGTCGCCCAGGTTGGCCGGGTCCCGACGCTCCTGCTCGACACCGACAACAACGACAACGCCGAGGCCGATCGTCCGATCAGCCACATCCTGTACGTCCGCGGCCGCGAGATGCGCCTGCACCAGGAGCTGGTCCTGGGCGTTGCCGGGACGCGAGCGATCCGGGCCCTGGACATCAAGCCCGCCGCCTGGCACCTCAACGAGGGCCACAGCGCCTTCCTCCTGGCCGAGCGGGCCCGCGAGTTGGTCGCCGATGGGTCCACCTTCGACGATGCCTTCGAGCAGGTCCGGTCGACCAGCGTATTCACGATCCACACGCCGGTCTCGGCCGGCAACGAACGCTTCGACATCGACCTCGTGCGCCGGGTGGCCGGACCGGTCCTTGGCGCAGATCGACCCGAGGCAGCCGGCCTGGTGGACCTGGAACGGCTCCTCCTGCTGGGTCGGGGGGTGGACAACGATCCACGCCAGTTCGACATGACGGCCCTGTCCCTGCGCCTGTCGTGTGCAGCCAACGCGGTCAGCCAGCTCCATGCCGCGACCGCCAATGCCACCTGGTCACCGATGCTCGGTGAGCGCCGGATCCTGGGGATCACCAACGGCGTCCATGCCCCGACCTGGGTCGGGACCGAGATGAACGGGCTGTACGCCAACATCCTGGGCGCGGACCTCGACGACCTCGACCCACAGGCCGAGACCGGGCCATTCTGGGAGCACCTCGACCGGATCCCCGACCGCGACCTGTGGGCCGCCCACCAGCGCCAGAAGGCCGAGCTGTCCATGTTCGCAAGCAAGCGCCTGCGCAGCCAGTTCGCCCGCCACGGCGAAGCACCGGTCGTCCTCGAGCAGCTCGAGGAGGCCCTCGATCCGGAGATCCTGACGATCGGATTCGCCCGGCGCTTCGCGACCTACAAGCGGGCCGGGCTGATCTTCACCGACGTCGAGCGCCTGGCCCGCCTGCTGTGGCACCCTGACCGACCGGTCCAGATCGTGTTCGCCGGCAAGGCCCACCCAGCCGATCGTCCCGGCCAGGGCGTCATCCAGCAGATCTTCGAGCGCTCGCGATCGGCTGCCCTGCGCGGTCGGGTGTTCATCCTGGAGGACTACGACATGCGGATTGCCCGCTTCATGGTCCAGGGCGTCGACGTCTGGCTGAACAACCCGCGCCGGCCACTCGAAGCGTCAGGTACGAGCGGGATGAAGGCGGCCCAGAATGGCGTGGTCAACGCCTCGGTCCTCGACGGCTGGTGGGACGAGGGCTGGCTGGGCGACAACGGCTGGGCCATCGGCGGCCGCGAGCAGAACCCGGACGAAGGCGCCCAGGACTGGTCGGACGCCCTGGACCTGTACAGGATCCTGGAAGACGAGATCGTGCCGCGCTATTACGAGCGCGGCGCAAACGGTGTGCCGACCGGCTGGACCGAGCGCATGCGCAACTCGATCGCGTCGACGATCTGGCGCTTCTCCACCACCCGGATGCTCCACGAGTACACCGAGCAGCTGTATCTGCCGGCAGCCGGGGTCACGATCGCCAGCCGATCCGAGGCGAAGCCGGTCGGCTGAGATCGCTCGGGCGCCCCAGGTGCGCGCTCAGACCCCGACGTGCTCGCGAACCAGGACCACGGTGGTGCGGGCGGCGTTCCACTCGCCGTAGATGATCAGGACCTTGGCCAGGATCGTGTGGACTCCCAGCCGGGCCACCACCTGGGCATCCTCGACGGGAAAGACCACCTCGTTGATCCGGCGCAAGGCCGCGTCCAGGTCGGCCACGATTTTCTGGCTGCCCACCACGAGGATGACCCGGGCAGCGCCGGCCGCGTACGGGCCGAGCTGACTGCCCGTGGCCGAAGCCGCAACCAGGGCCCCGTCCTCGGTGACGGCGCCCACGCTGCCGAGCATGAACTGGGGCGCGGCCGTGAGCTGTCGGATCTCGTCGCCCTGGGTGGCCCGATCCATCTTGAACATCCGGGGCCGGACCGCGTCATACCGCCCGGATTCATTGAGCTCGCTGTACAGGCCCACGTCCTCGAGGGTCTTGGACTTGCCTGAGTGGACCTGCACCCC
>JBBRIV010000212.1:0-5681 GCA_038220425.1 Candidatus Limnocylindrales bacterium | reverse complement strand
CCAGCGGACGGGCAGGCGCATCTCCCACGGCTGGCTCAGGTCCAGCCGGGGGACCACCTCGAGCGCCTCGAGGTCGAAGTCGGGCTGGTAGAAGCGATTGAACAGGACCAGCCCGTCGGCGCCGCGGCCGATCGCCGCTCCGGCGAACTGGGCGAAGGCCGAGTAGTACGGGCCGAGCTTGATCGCCAGGGGCAGCTTGACGGTTGCCCGGACCGCCGAGATCAGGTCGAGGTCGGCCGCCTCCATCTCGGCCGCCGTGCAGCCTGGGTCGGCGGCGACGTGGTCCAGATTGAGCTCGAGAGCGTCGGCGCCGGCCGCCTCGATGCGCCGGGCGTAGGGCACCCAGCCACCGGCGGTGCTGGCATTGAGGCTGGCGATCACCGGGATCGAGACCTGGGCCTTGACTCGCTCGAGCGCGGCCAGGTAGCGGTCGACGGCACTGACCAACGGACCAACGGCCGGGAAGTAGTTGAGGGCTTCGGCGAAGTGCTCGGTGCCCTGCTCCAGCGAGCGGTTTAACTCGAGCTCTTCGGCCAGGATCTCCTCTTCAAAGAGCGAGGGCAGGACGATGGCCCCGGCACCCGCCCGCTGGAGCTGCCGGGCGTGGGCAGAATCGGCGTTCTGGGGTGCCGCCGACGCAACGACCGGCGAGCGCAGCTCGAGTCCCAGGTAGCGGGTTTGCAGGTTCACGGTCATGCTCCGCTCCCTTCGCCGTCGGAGGGATTGCCCGGATTGCCTGCACCATCAGGCACGCTGGCCGGATCGGAGTCGTGGAGATGGGGCACGGTCCGCTCGATGCCGGCCAGCTGCTGGTAGTAGTGCCAGCGCTCATCGGCGTCCGACTGGGCGAGCACGGCCAGCTCGGCGGCCCGGGCCGGGTTGGTTCGCTGCAGCACGGCAAAGCGTGTTTCCGTCGCCGCGAACTCGGCGACCGGGATCGATGGCTTGGCGGAGTCGAGCTTGAACGGTTTGCCACCCTCAATCTCGGAGGGATGGAACCGGTAGAGCGGCCAGTAGCCGCTCTTCACGGCGTCCTTCTGGTGGCTCATCGACTTGCTCATGTCGATTCCGTGGGCGATGCACGTGCTGTAGGCAATGACCAGCGACGGTCCCGGCCAGGCATCAGCTTCGAGCAGCGCCTTGGTCGTCTGAAGATCGTTGGCGCCCATCGAGACCTGGGCCACGTAGACGTTGCCGTAGGAACGGGCGATCGCGCCCAGGTCCTTCTTGGCGGTGCCCTTGCCGGCTGCGGCGAACTTGGCGACGGCTCCGCGCGGGGTTGACTTGGAGGACTGGCCACCCGTGTTCGAGTACACCTCGGTATCCAGGACCAGGATGTTGACGTTGCGACCGGACGACAGGACCTGGTCGAGGCCGCCAAAGCCGATGTCGTAGGCCCAGCCATCTCCGCCGATGATCCATACGCCCTGGCGGACCAGGTCGTTGGCCAGGGCCAGCAGGTGTTGGGCCGGCGCTCGACGCGGGCCATCGATCCGGGCCAGGGCTTCGCGCAGGTGGCCAACCCGCTGGCGCTGGAGGGCGATCTCCAGCTCGGTGTCCTGGCTGGCCTCGAGCAGGGCGGCCACGACCTCAGGCCCGAGCTCCGGTGCGAGCTGCGCCAGGAGCTGGCGGGCCTGGTCGGTCTGGGCGTCGAGGGCCAGGCGCATGCCCAGCCCGAACTCCGCGTTGTCCTCGAAGAGCGAGTTGTTCCAGGCCGGTCCGCGGCCGGCGGCATTGACCGTCCACGGCGTCGTGGGCAGGTTGGCCCCGTAGATCGACGAGCAGCCGGTCGCATTGGCCACGATCATCCGGTCGCCAAAGAGCTGGCTGACCAGGCGGATGTAGGGCGTCTCGCCGCAGCCGCCGCAGGCGCCCGAGAACTCGAACAATGGTTCGAGGACCTGGCTGCCCTTGACGCTGTCGTGCGGGATCAGGCCCCGGTCGAGGAGCGGGATCGACTGGAAGAAGTCCCAGCGCTCGCGCTCCAGGTCACGATGGTCGGCAACCGGCTCCATGTTGATGGCCTTGTGGCTGGTGTCGGTCTTGCTCTTGGCCGGGCAAACGTCGACGCACACGCCACAGCCGGTGCAGTCGTCGGGCGCGACCTGGATCGTGAGCCGGTGGTCGAGCAGGTCGCGCGACTTGAATTCCTTGTGCCGGAAGTCGCCCGGAGCGCTGTCCAGTGCGGCGGTTGGGAAGACCTTCATCCGGATCGTCGCGTGGGGGCAGACCATCGCGCACTTGCCGCAGTCAATGCAGATCGTGGGATCCCAGATCGGGATCATCTGGGCGATGGCCCGCTTCTCGTACTTGGCGGTGCCGGTTGGGAATGTGCCGTCGACCGGCAGCGCGCTTACCGGCAGCTGGTCGCCGTCACCGGCCAACAGCCGGGCGGTGATCCGGGCCACGAAGTCGGGTGCGCCGGAAGGGATCGCCGGGATGGCCTGCAGGCCATTGGTGACCGCACCTGGGGTGACCTTGCCCAGCCGCGCCAGCGAGCCGTCGATCGCGGCAAAGTTGCGGGCGACCACGGCCTCGCCGCGCTTCGCGTAGGTCTTCTCGACAAAGCCCTTGATCCGGCTGATCGCCTCAGCCGGCGGCAGGATCCCGGCGAGCTGGAAGAAGCACGGTTGCATGACCGTGTTGATCCGGCTGCCCATGCCCACCTCGGCGGCGACGGCCAGGGCGTCGATCACCCACAGGTCGATGTCCTTGTCGATGAGCAGCTGCTGGACGACGCCGGGCAGGTGCTGCCAGACCTCACCGGGTCCGTATGGGGCATTGAGCAGGAAGGTGGCCCCCCGCCTGGCGTGCTCCAGGATCTTCGTCTTGCCCAGCAGTCCGAACTGGTGGCAGGCAATGAAGTCGGCGTCGTCGACGAGGTACGTGGAGCGGATCGGCTGCGGGCCGAAGCGCAGGTGTGAGACGGTGATCGAGCCCGACTTCTTGGAGTCGTACACGAAATAGCCCTGGGCGAACAGGTCGGTGCTCTCGCCGATGATCTTGACCGAGGCCTTGTTCGCGCCGACCGTCCCATCCGAGCCCAGGCCGAAGAACATGGCCTGGACCTCGCCGGCCGGACGTTCCATCCGGAAGGCCGAGTCGATGGGCAGGCTGAGATGGGTCACGTCGTCGTAGATCCCGACGGTGAAGTGTCGCTTAGGCCTTGCCGCCTGGAGCTCCTCGAAGATCGGCTTGATCATCGATGGCGTCATCTCCTTCGATGACAGGCCGTAGCGCCCCCCAATCACCCGCGGGATCGTTGCGAACGGCGGCTCGTCCGTATCCATGGCCTCGGCCAGGGCGGCCACGATTTCCAGGTAGAGCGGTTCGCCGATGGCTCCCGGCTCCTTTGTCCGGTCGAGGACCGCGATCGCCCGGACCGTCGCCGGGAGGGCGGCCAGGATCTGGCCGGCCGGGAATGGCTGGAAGAGCCGGATCCGGAGCAGGCCCACCTTGGCGCCGGCCGCAACCAGCGTATCGACGGTCTCCTCGACGGCACCGCTGGCCGAGCCCATCACGACGATGACCCGATCGGCATCGGGCGCGCCGTGGTAGTCGACCAGCCCGTAGTGCCGGCCCGTCCGGACGGCCAGTTCGTCCATGACCTCCTGGACGATCCCGGGGACGGCCAGGTGGAACGGGTTGGAGGCTTCTCGAGCCTGGAAGAAGACATCCGGATTCTGGGCAGTGCCGCGGACGACGGGCAGGTCCGGGGTCATGCCCCGCTTGCGGAAGGCCAGCACGTCCTCATCGCGGACCAGGGCCCGGATGTCAGCCTCGTCCAGGACGGCCACCTTGTTGATCTCGTGGGACGTCCGGAAGCCATCGAAGAAATGGAGGAAGGGGACCCGGGCCCGGAGCGTGGCGGCATGAGCCACCAGGGCAAAGTCGTGGGCTTCCTGGACCGACCCGGCCGCGAGCATCGCCCATCCGGTTGTTCGCGCGTGCATCACGTCGCTGTGGTCGCCGAAGATCGACAGGGCATGGGTGGCCAGGGTGCGGGCCGCAACGTGGATGACAGTCGGCGTCAGCTCGCCGCAGATCTTGAACATGTTGGGGATCATCAGGAGCAGGCCCTGGGAGGCCGTGAAGGTGGTCCCCAGGGCGCCCTTCTGGAGGGCGCCGTGGAGCGCCCCGGCCGCGCCGGCCTCGGACTGCATCTCGACGACGTCAGGGACCTTGCCCCAGATGTTCGGCCGGCCGGCGGCCGACCAGTCGTCGCAATGCTCAGCCATCGGTGAGGCCGGCGTGATCGGATAGATGGCGATCACTTCGCTCAGGGCGTAGGCGATGCGTGCGGCGGCTTCATTGCCGTCCAGGCATTCGTAACGCTGAGCCAGTGGTTCTGTCATCCCGTGCAGATCGGGCGGAACGGGCTCATCAGCGAGCGATGACCACGGTGGCGTGGCTGTGCGTCGCCACGTGCTCGGAGACGCTGCCCTGGAGGGCGCGCGAGACGATGCCAAGGCCCCGTGAACCGAGGACGACCATGTCGTAGCCGCCCTCTTCGGCGACCTTCTCGATCGTCAGTGCGGGGACGCCGGCCGGCTCGTAGAGGACCGGTTCGATGCCCAGCCCGAGCAGGATCTGGCGGGCCTCGGCCAGCTCGCTGGCGTGGACTTCGCGGTCATCCCAGGGATCGACCGGGACGCGCCCGGCATGGACCGGGATCACGCTCACAACGCCAACCTTGGCACCAAATTTGCGGGCCAGTTCGGCGGCCATCTCGAGTGCCCGGCGAGCGGGCTCTCCGCCATCGTAGGCAACCAGGATCTTTTGCATGGTGGTGTTCCTTTCGCCACTGCGGGCGAGCCCAGGGCGGGCTGAACCTGAGGTTGAGGTTGGCCCGAAGGCCGCCCGGCGACGACTGCCGAGGGTCACCTGGAAGCGGGACCTATGGCTCTCGGCCGGCGATCGGAGGGACGCTACGTTGGGGTCGTGACCATCGCCCGAGCCAAGCCGCCTGCCCCCAATGACGACAAGCGTTGGCGAATCGTCGAAACTCGCATGCGCCGCCTGGGCAATCGTCCCGATGCCTTGATCGAGGCGCTCCATTCGGCCCAGGAAGCGTTCGGCTTCATCGAACCGCCTGGGGCTGTGCGGGCCGGACGATGCCGAGGCGCTCTTCGGCGAAACCAGCACGGGCGGCGATGAGCGCGCCCTGCGCGCCCTGGCCGCCGGGTTCGACGGTGCCTACCCCTA
This sequence comes from Candidatus Limnocylindrales bacterium, assembly GCA_038220425.1. Taxonomy (GTDB): domain Bacteria; phylum Chloroflexota; class Limnocylindria; order Limnocylindrales; family CSP1-4; genus Palsa-1033. Next base: position 476 of record JBBRIV010000212.1, on the reverse strand, counting down.
CCTGGAGCTGATCGCCCGGGCCAACGCCATTGCCGATCCGCTCGACCAACGCGTCGTCGAGGCGTACTGGCTGGGCAGCCCGTTGCTCGAGGCAGTGACGCCCAATCTGCTGGGCGAGTCGCTCAGGGTCCGGTTTCGGCCGCGCCTTGGCCAGCCGACCTGGAAGTGGCTGCAAGCGAGTGCCCCGGCAGGCGCCAAGCCCGTCCACGCGTTCCATGTCCTGGACGTCTTTGCCAAGGTTGGGCTGATCCGCAGCGAGCGGACCGACCGGGTCCTGGAGACGATGGATTCCTGTCGAATTCGCTGGGGCCGGGTCCTGGAACGGAGCGCTGATGTCCTGATCGTGAACGCGGTTCCGCTGCTGATGGTCGAGGGCAAGCTGAGCCTTGGCCCGGCCCGCGTCGAGCAGGTCACCGGCTGGCGCGACGGCCGCGGGTTCCTGGGCGACGTCGGTCCCGACGACGTCGTCTCGACTC
>JBBRIV010000211.1:0-5705 GCA_038220425.1 Candidatus Limnocylindrales bacterium | reverse complement strand
TCGGGCCCATCACCGCGACGATCTCGCCGCGCGACAGCTTGAAATCTATTCCGCGCAAGGCGGCTGTCTGGCCGAACTGCTTGTGCAGATCGCGGGCTTCGAGAATGGGGCCAGGGGTCAGGTGGGCTGGGCTGGCAGCGAGAATCCGGTGGGCGATCATGGGGCCTCCGGGGCGGCGAGGATGTTGCGTCGAAGCTCGTCGACGCGGGCCGCTGTGAGATCGAGCCAGCGCAAGTCGGCTTCGAGGTGAAACAGCTCGTTGTCGGCGAGCAGGGCAACCGGCAGGGTCGCGCTCCGACGCAACGCGGTCAGCTCGCGCATCCGCTCAAGGTGGGCGTGGCGCTCGGTGTCGACCAGGGGCTCGACCGGCCGGCCCGAGAGGATCGCCAGGACGACCTTGGTAAACAGCGGTACCTGGATCTGCGGTTCGCTATCAAGGGGTTGCTCGAGCCAGCGCTCCAGCTCACCCAGGCCATCGGCCGTGATCGCGAAACGCCGCCGATCCGGTCCTTCGGCGCGCTCGATCGACTCCACCCGGATGCGACCCCGTCGTTCGAGCCGAGTAAGGGTCGAATAGACCTGGGCAAACGCCACCGGGTGGGTGGGCGCGAAGTATCGGTCGAACAAACGCTTCAGGTCGTAGCCGTGGCGTGGCTGCGCTTCAAGGAGCCCCAGGAGGGCGAAGGGAACGCTCATGGGGTGACTATACACAGTGTTAGTAGTGCCCGCAAGGGCCTCGTGCGAAGGCGCCGAGCCCTTGCCGCCTTGCCCGAGCCCCTGGCGCCATTTCAAGCCGCGTTTCGGACAAATGCCGCTGGGGGCGGCCGTGCGGTCAGCACGCAGCCGAAATCGGGCCAGATTTGCCCCGTCCATGGGTTTCCCGAGCACGATCACGCACGAATGCGCCGGACCGCGACCCCAGGCGGGGCCTGAAGCGAGCCGTGACCGGTCATACGGTCGCCACCAGCGGCATTTGGCACGAACTGGGCCCGGAACCGGGGCTCGACGGCGCCATTTGGCACGAACCAGGCGCGCCGCGGCCCGGGGCCGGCGTTCCCGGCGGGTCAGTTGAGCTTGGTGATGGCCGTTACGACGAAGAGCTGCCGGCAGACCGCGACGGCTCCTGGATCGGGCGAGGCGACTGGACCGTAGATCGACGTGCCGAATGCAATGAAGAAGCACAGCCGCGCTTCGGGGTCATCGAAATGTCCGCGCACGTCGTACTTGGCGTAGGTCGGATTGGACAGGCCGCTGTTCAGTGCGGCGACCGCCGAGCCGTTGAGTCCCACGGTGCTATCGAGGTCGCACAGCCAGTTCGCTCCCAACCAGGATGGACCCGCGACGGACGCGTCGATCGCGGCCGAGGAACACGAGACCCACCCCTGAAGCTCGATCTCGTGGTTGCCAAAGCAGGCCAGCGCTTTGAGCATCCCCAGGTTTCGGAGTGCCGTCGTGGCGATCGGCCCACTCATCGCCGGACATGCGACCGCCGTCGGCGTCAGGTTCGGGATCCCGTTCGCGTCTCGTTCGAGCACCCAGCCGAACGGCTGCGGGGGCGTTGCCCCCAAATCCGGCTCGACGGCCCACCAGGCGGCGGCGCCGACCACTCGCGGCCCATCAGTGATGTAGACCACCGCGCCGGCGGGCAACGGAGGCTCGAGCCGATCGGCCTTCTTCGTGCTGGGCACTCGCCAGGCCCGCAGGCCGATCGTCGGCGCGACGATGGCCAGGCCATCCATGTGGAGCGACGACGACGCCGCGACCGACAGCGTCGGCGCCGTGACCGGGGCGACAACGGCCGGTGCGGTTGCCGAGGGTAGCGGTGTCGAACAGCCGCCCAGGAGGAAACAGAGCAGGAGGACCGACTTCACCACCGGTGGACGCTGCCGACCCCGAATTTGTTGCCATAGGAGCACCTGGGCCGGCCGCACTTCGGACAAATGCCGCTGGGGGCGACCGTATGGTCAGAACTCTGGCGAAATCGGCCACGTCGGGCCGCTTCCTGAGCACGATCACGCACGAATCCGCCGGCCCGGGACCTCAGACAGGGCCCTGATCGACCCGCGATCGGTCATAAGACCGCCCACAGCGGCATTTGGCACGAACCCGGCCCAGCGCGCGCCCAGCAGGCGCCTTGGCACGAACCCACGGCCCGGCTCGGCCATATGGCCGCTCCGCCCGGATCGGCGATACTTGGGCTCCCCAGCCGGCCCTAGCGGAGAACCAGCCCAATGTCTGACATCAAGTACGGAATCCTGCTCTGGAACCAGGCGACGGGCTGGCCCGAGCAGCTCGCGGCGGCCAAGCGAATCGACGAGCTGGGTTACGACAGCCTGTGGGCCTGGGATCACATTTACGCGATCTTCGGCGACCCGTATCAGCCGATCTTCGAAGGATGGTCGACGCTGGCGGCCTGGGGGGTCGCCACGAAGAACGTCAAGCTGGGCCTGCTGGTCGGCGCGAACACCTTCCGCAATCCGGGGATCGTGGCCAAGAACGCGGCGACCCTTGACCACATCAGCAATGGACGGGCGATCCTGGGCATCGGCGGCGCCTGGATGGAGCCCGAGCACACCGCCCACGGGATCGATTTCGGGACGGGCTTCGGGCAGCGCCTCGACTGGCTCGACGAGTCGGTCGAAGCGATGCGCAACTTGCTCGACGGCAAGACCTTCACCTCGAAGCCGGGCGGCCACTACAACTTCAACGCCGCCGTCCACCATCCGGCCCCGATCCAGCCCCACCTGCCGATCATGATCGGCGGCAGCGGCGAGAAGAAGACCCTCCGGACCGTCGCGAAGTACGCCGATATCTGGAACGCCATGGGTACCCTCGAGCTGATGACCCACAAGGTCGAGGTACTCAAGGGCCACTGCGACGCGGTCGGCCGGGATGTCGCCGATATCGAGTTCACCCTGGGCGTGAAGCTCACGATCCGCGACTCAAAGGCCGAGGCCGAGAAGGTGATGCACGCCGCCCTCGAGCACAACCGGACACCTTGGTCCGAGGTCGAGGATGACGATACGTTCTGGAATGGCACGCCCGAGCAGATCGCCGATCGGCTCCGGCCGTACATCAAGCTGGGCTTCAGGACCGTCCTGTCCGAGCAGCCCGCGCCGTACGACATGGAAACGATCGAGCGCTTCATGGGCGAGGTCAAGCCTCTCCTCGCCTAGCGGCTATCACGCTGGGCTTAGGCTTGGGCCATGACCCGGCTGCCGGCACCTCGCCCGTCCGTCGAGCGACTGACCCAGTTCCTGTTCGATCGGCGGCCTGGGGACCCATGGGCCGCGGAGCTCGACGGGTGGCTGGCCGGCTCGGCGCGGTTCCGGGCCTACGTGGAGGCACATCGCGACAAGATCCGGAAGAAAGTCCGGAGCGCGGCCGACGCCGATGCGCTCCGTGACGTGCGGGCAGAGTTGCAGGGGGCGCGCCTGCTCCTGGCCGATCCCCGGATCGAGCTGGCAGTCGAGGCGTACGGCGCGGGCAAGGGTGGCCCGGACCTCACCGTCACCTATCGGGGACGACAGACCTTCAATCTCGAGATCACCAGGTTGCACCGGCCACCGGACGCGACGGCTGCCACCGGGACACTCCTGACCAAGCTCCACCAGCTCCCGCCCAGTGTCCCGAACGCGCTCTTCGTGGCAATCGAGGGCGACTCGGCCGAGGCCCTGGATGTCGCGCTGGCCACTCGCGCGCTGCGCTCCCGGGCCGACGCCAAGGACGAGCCGTTCTTCGTCGATCGCGGATTCGCGGGCACCCGCGATTTCTACGAGCGCTACCTGCGGCTTGGCGCCGTGTTCACCTGGTGCGAGGGCGCGCCCGCGGAAGAACGAGCAACGCTGTGGACCAACCCGTCGGCGCGAATCGCGCTCCCGGAACGAGCCGCGCGGGCGTGCCTGGCCTGCTTCCGAGCCTAGCCCTCAGCCCGCGACGGACTCCAGGATGGCCGTGGCTTCAGCGGCAGTGGGCAGGCGCGGCGAGTTGTTGATCGCGGGATCGGCCAGGGCATCGGCGACAAGCGCCGGAATCGAATCGGGCCCCAGTCCCAGCTCGCGCAGGGTGCGTCGCTGGCCAACCGCAGCAATCAGCGCGGCAACGCCAGCGACGCCGGCCCGGGCGGCCGAGTCAACCGGCTCAAGCGGCGATGCAACGCCCAGGGCGAGCGCCACCAGGGCCAGCTCGCGGTCGCGCGTCCCGAGATAAAAGGCCAGCACCCTGGGCATCACCGCCGCGAGGGCCGTGCCGTGGGCCAGTCGACCGTGCGTTCCCAGGGCATGACCCAGCGCGTGGACCAGGCCCACGCCGGTCCCGCTCGCCTGGCCGATTCCGGCCAGGTGCGACGCGAACAGCAGCTGGCTGCGCGCCTCCAGGTCTGAGCCGTCGGCCACCGCCCTGGGCAGGAATTCGGCAACTGCCCGGATCACCTGGAGAGCGAGCGCCTCGGCAAACGGATTGGGATTGCGCGACAGGAGCGACTCGAGCGAATGGGTCATCGCATCCAGCCCGGTTGCCGCCGTCGCACCCTGGGGCAGGCCCAGGGTCAGCTCGGGATCCAGGATGCAGGCCCGGGGCAGGACGCTGGGATGGCCGATGTACGACTTGCGTCCGGCCAGCTCGTCGGTGATCACCCCGAAGCTGTTCGTCTCGGCACCGGTGCCCGCGGTCGTTGGCACGGCGATCAGAGGCAGGCCTGGCAGCAGAGCCGGATTGTCATAGCCCAGCTCCGCGGCGGGCACGGAGTTGACCGCATACAGCGAAAGGGCTTTGGCCGTGTCCATCGACGAGCCGCCGCCGATCGGCACGACCACGGTGCCGTCGAGACCAAAGGCCCGCAGGGCATCGCCGCCGCGCTCGACCACGCTCGTCCCGGGATTCGGCTCAACCGCGCCGAACAGCCCGTGCTCAACCCCGGCCCGCGCAAGGACGGCCCCAACCGCGGCCGTAACACCCGACCCAACAACCCCCGGATCCGACACGAGGAACGCCCGGGCGCCGGCTCCCCCGCCGAACTCACGGACCAGCTCAGGCAGCCCGGCGATGGCGCCGGCACCGAAGGCAACCCGGTCGCGCAGGAGGAGCTCGATCGTCTGCGATGAAAGCACGTCTCAATCCACCAGTTCGGCATCGACCGTCGTGTTCCGGCGAACCGTCAGCCAGCGCCGGCAGCCCGCCCCGTGGAACCAGCGCTCGGTCGTCACGCCGTTGGGATTGTCGTGCATCCAGGCGTAGTCAACGTCCCGGGCCAGCGGGTCAGTGATCCGGTCGGGCACGGTTGGCCGTTCGCCGCCGAAGGTGAACTCCTCGATCGGCCGATGGCCGCAATTGGGGCAGTCAAGCGCCGGCATCAGCGCGTCCCCGTGGAGCCCTGGTCGGCCATGGGCAGGTCCCGGGCAAAACGGTCCAGCCGGAATGGCTCGAGCAGGGCCGGCGTCGTGCCCGACGAGATCAGCTCGGCCATCTGCTCGCCGCCGGCCGGGATCGCCTTGAAGCCCCACGTCCCCCAGCCCGTCGTGACCAGGAACCCGGGCACGCCGGTCTCGCCCATGATCGGCGAATAGTCGGCCGAGATGTCGCAGATTCCGGTCCATTGGCGGAGGATTCGCAGGTCGCGCAGGAACGGCAGGAGGTGGACGGCCTTGGCCGAGCAGCTCTGGAGGAAGTTGAAGCTGGACGCCAGCGAGTAGGACGGTGCCGGATCG
>JBBRIV010000210.1:0-5734 GCA_038220425.1 Candidatus Limnocylindrales bacterium | reverse complement strand
TCATCTCCAGACCCGACCATGTAGGTGACCAGCTGGCGTTCGGTCGGCAAGCAGGGCATGAGGGCTGATCGAATGGACCGCCGCGGCGCGCGACGACGCTTGTGGGCCGCCGTCGTCGGAGCCTCGATCGTGCTCGCGTCGTGCGGCAGCCAGGTCACCCCATCGGGCGCGCCGTCAGGCGATCCAGCGACACCATCACCGGTTGCCCTGCCGACAGAACACCTTGCCCCGGCCTCCGTCCCGAGTCTGCCGTCGTCCCGGCCGAGCGTCGCACCGGCGTCGGCCACGCTCCGGATCAGCCAATCCTCGATTCGCCTGCCGTCGGGCCGGAGTCGGTCGGTCGCCCTCGCGCTCGGCTCCGGGATCCTGGTCTGCGGCGGCCTGCGGGCGAGCGGGACAACGGGTTCGATCTTGCGGATTGACCTGCCATCGGGCCGGGTCAGCCCGGTTGGCAGCCTGCCCTCACCGGTCCATGACGCGGGTGGATCGGTCCTCAACGGCTCCGGCGTCATCATCGGTGGTGGCCGGTTCGGACCTGGCGCGACGGTCCAGGGCGTGGCCGCCACCGGCCATGGTGTCGCGCTCGGGACCCTGCCCGCTCTCCGCGCAGACCTGGTGGCCGTCACGGTCAATGGCGAGCTCGTCGTGGTCGGCGGTGGAACCACCTCGTTCTATGACACGCGCGTCCTGGCGACCACCGACGGCAGCCACTTTCGGGTCGTTGCCCGGCTGCTCGTCGGCGTGCGCTACCCCGCGGTCACGGTCCTCGGCGGGCTGATCTACGTCATCGGCGGCAGCACGACGGCCGGCGACACGACCGCGATCCAGTCGATCGATCCCGCGAGTGGGGTCGTTCGGATCGTGGGCCACCTGGCCCGCGGACTCTCCCACGCCTCCGCATTCGTCCTGGCCGGAGCGGTCCTCATTGCCGGCGGACGGACGACCGGCCGGGCCCAGGACGTCGTCTGGCGGCTGACGCCCTCAACCGGCACCGTCCACCAGGTTGGCCGCCTGCCCTATGCCGTCTCTGACATGGCCGTTGCGGTCGTGGGTACGACCGGCTACCTGGTCGGTGGCGAGGCGGCCGGTCTGCTGGCTTCGGTGATCACGGTGACGATCCAGTGATGGCCCACCGATCCGGGTCCGGGCGGCGGTCGCCAACGACGTCGCCAAAGGTGTCGCCAAGGCTGTTGGCCGCCGCGGGCGTCGTCGGCCTGGTGGCGGTGGTCGGGTTCGGCTCCGTGCTGGCCGGCTTGACCGGCCGGGCGGCGGCTTCTCCGGGTCCGTCCTCGATCGCCGCCGCCGCGCTGGCGCCGGCGGGCTCCATCCCGACAAACGGGCCGACGAGCCCGGCCAGCGTCGCCCCGACGAGTTCGGCCGCGCCTCCGTCGCCCGAACCTTCGTCGGGGCCGGCCGGCACCTCGAGCTCGAACGTCTACGCCGACGCCGGGGTGGGCAAGTTCTCGCCGAGCGTCGCCGGCTTCCCGGCCCGGGTCTACGTCCCTGACGAGCTGACCGGAACGGTGATCGTGATCGACCCGTTGACGTTCAAGATCCTGTTCCGCTATCCAGTCGGCGCCTCGCCCGAGCACGTCACCCCCGACTGGGACCTCCAGCGCCTGTACGTGGAGGCGGCCTTCGGCAACCGCCTCACCGTGATCGATCCGAGGACGGGCCGAGTCATCGGCTACCACACCGTTTCCGGGCCATACAACCTGTATTTCACGCCCAACGGCAAGATCGCGATCGTGGTCCGCGACGCCGCCCTGCACTATGGCGGCCAGCAGCAGCTGTACTTCTATGACCGCCGCACCTGGCACCTGATCAAGATCGTCAAGGTCCCGTGGGCCGGCGCCGATCACATGGACTTCTCGGCCGACGGCAGCTACTTCCTGATCAGCACGGAATATTCGGGTTGGGTGGCCAAGGTGGACGTGGCCAAGATGGCAGTCGTCGACGCCGTCTACGTTGGCGGCCACCCGATCGATGTCAGGCTGGCTCCGGATGGTCGGTTCTTCTTTGTCGCCGACTACACCAGCGGTGGGGTCTCGATCGTGGACCCAGTCACGATGCACATCGTTGGCTTCGTCAAGACCGACCGGGGCGCCCACGGCCTGTCGATCAGCCGGGACGCCCGCTGGCTGTACGTGACCAACCGCCTGGCGGGGTCCCTGTCGGTCATCGACATCCGAACGCGCAGGCTCATCCACACCTGGCAGATTGGTGGGACGCCCGACATGATCGCCATCTCTCCGGACGGGACCCAGCTCTGGATCTCGAACCGCTACAGCGGCTCGGTCTCGGTCATCAACGCCCAGACCGGCCGGGTGATTGTCGTGATCCACGTCGGCGGGCACCCCCACGGCCTGGCCTACTTCCCCGAGCCCGGCCGCTACAGCCTTGGTCACAACGGGATCTACCGCTAGATAGCCGTAACCCGCCCGACAGGTAGGCCGATCAAGACTTTCACCAATGAACCGCTGGAGCGCGACTCACGGCCGACCGACGCAGCGACCCCTTGACTGCGCCACGAACGATCCGAGGAGTTCCCTTGTGAACGACACAGGTCCGCAGGAAGCAACCATCGTCCCCAGCGACCCGACAACGGCGCGCAGCCAAGACTCGGGACGCAAGACCGCCCGGGCAACCATCGTCGGTGCCCTGGTTGTCGGAGGTATCGCCGGCGCGGCCATCCTTGGCCCACTGTCTGCCGCCGCGGCATCACCGGCGCCGTCAGCCGCCATATCGAGTCCGTCAGCGACCACGGCCGCCGGCACGACCGGGACGACCACGGACACGGACACCGACACCGATCACGCCGGCGGTGCGGGTGGCTTCGGCCACAGTGAGTCGGTCAGCGATACCTCGGTCGTGGCCAAGGCGATCGGGATCACCGAGGCTGAGCTCAAGACGGCCCTGACCGGTGGTCAGACCGTGGCCGCCGTAGCCAAGGCCCACAACGTTCCCCTCCAGACCGTCATCGACGCTCTCGTCGCCGACGGCACCAGCGAGCTCGCTGCGCAGGTCGCCAACGGTTCGATCACCCAGGCCCAGGCCGATGCCCAGAAGGCCGAGATCCTCCAGCGCGCCACGGCCCAGGCCAACGGCACGTTCACAGGCGGACGCCACTAGGCGACGATCGAAAATCCGATCGAAGCCACACGCTCGTCCGAGTCATCGAGCAGATAAGCGGCCTCGTAGCTGCCCGGCGGCAGCGGCCAGTGACCACCCAGCGGGGATTGGTCGACGACCGCTGCTGCTGCAGCCAGTTGGTTCGTGCCGGCGGTGCGCGCGCCGGTGTGGATCCAGACCAGGTGCCGGTTCGGGGCACGATCACCGGCCTGAAATACCCCGATCCAGTCCCAGCGGTTGGCCGGTCCGCCGGCCCAGCTCACCTCGATCGGCTCGCCGACGCGGTAGATGGGCCGCGCTGTCCGGAGCTCGACACGAGTCCCCGGGTCGCGCGTCGCGGATTCGTCGACCGGCACGAAGTCGGGCATCGCCCCCGGCCTGACCCGGAAGGTGGCGACGATTGCCCGGTGGTCGGACGGCCAGGGTTCCACGCTCACCGCCACCTCCCGGCCGCCTGTTTCGCCAACGAGCCGGCAGTCCAGGGTGATGGCTGAACCGACCGCGAAGATGCCATCGATCCGGTCTTCGCGGCCGCCGGGGACCGGGTCGTCGTGGCCGATCGGGGGCCGCGCCGCCGGCCAGGTGAGACCCGGCTCGGCCAGTGCGTCCGGGTGGATCTCGCGCCAGGTGTCGCGCAGGCCGGCTTCGGCGAGCGCCCGGGTCACGGGCCAGTCCAGGTCCAACGGCGCGTTGAAGTCGCCGAGCAGGAACGCCGGGACCTCCTGTGCAGCCAGGTCCGGCAGGACGGCCAGCGAACGCCGGAGCGGCTCGAGACGCACCTTTTCCTCGAGCTGGACTGCCACGGCCACGCTGCCCCCGGCCGCCAGGACTGCCGGCCCGAACGGCTCAGCCGGCAGGTGGACGTTGACGATCGCGACGGCCCGGCCGGGTTTCACCTCGACGTAGATGAACCGGCCATCGGCTGCCGGGGACTCAATCAGCCGGTAGCGCGACAGGACGTGGGTCCGGGCCGAAGCGGCGGGCCAACCGAGCGCGGCGGCGATCCGGGCCGTGTTGCCCATCGCCTCTTCCAGGGCAACGATGTCGGGATCCGCCAGCCGGATGGCCTCGATCACCTTGGCCAGGTCCACCTCAGTCCCGCCGTTCTCGATGTTGAAGACCATCACCCGGATGGTGATCGGCCGGGCTGTGTCCATCGACCCGAGTCTACGGCTGGCCTCCCGCCAAGCGGCGGCCTCGTTCCGTCGCGCAGCCCTTGACTGGCTGACAACTAGCCGGACTTCGGGTCGTCGTCCTCGTAGGAGCTGGCCTGGAATTCGGCCATGACCAGGGACCGCCGGGTCAGGATGAGGAGCAGGAGGCCCGAGGCAACCAGGACACCCAGGAAGCCGTACAGCTGGCCGGCTCCGGCTCCAGAGAGCACGATCGACAGGATCGCCAGGGCCAGCGTGATGGCGTAGATCACCAGCACCGCCCGGGTCTGGCCCAGGCCCAGGTCCATCAGGCGGTGGTGGACGTGGCCCCGGTCGGGCGTGAACGGCGAGCCGCCGGTGGCCAGCCGCCGGACGATGTTCCAGAACGTGTCGATGATCGGCACGCCCAAAACCAGCAGGGCCACCGCAACCTTGGCCGAGCCAAGGATCGACAGGATGGCCAGTGCGTAGCCGATCAGCATCACCCCGCTGGTCCCCGCGAAGATCGAGGCCGGGTGGAAGTTCCAGCGAAGGAAGCCGAGCAGGGCGCCGGCCAGGGCAAAGCACAGCAGCGCCACGTACGGTTGGCCGAACGGGCCCGCGCCCAGCGTCAGGCTGATCAGGCCCAGGGTGACCGCGGCGATCACGCCGATCCCACTCGACAGGCCGTCGAGGCCGTCGATCCAGTTGATGCTGTTGATCATGCCCACGATCCAGAAGATCGTGAAGGCAATGCCCCAGATGCCGTCCAGGTTGATCTGACCCGGGCCGAACGGATTGGCGAGCGAGTCGATGTTGATCCCGAGCAGGACGGCTCCCACGGCCAGGATGAGCTGGCTGACGAGCTGCCAGCGAGCGCGCAGGTTGAGCACGTCGTCGAGCAGGCCGATCGCCACGGCGAGTCCAGAGCCCAGGAGCAGGGCGGTCATTTCGCCCTCGTCAATCGACAGGAACGTGAACCCGGCCAGGGAGCCGCTGGCCACCAGCAGGGTCAGGACCAGGGCGACGATCAGGAAACCGATCCCCACGGCCACCCCGCCGCCGCGCGCGATCGGCTGGGTGTTGACCCGGCGATGATTGGGCTCGTCGACCACGTCCAGCCGGTGGGCGAGTGCCCGGACGGCCGGCGTCAGGACCAGGCTGATCAGGGCGGCGGCGAGGAATGCGCCGACGAACGCCGGCAGCAGCTGGGACAGGCCCGGGATCAGCCGCATCGAGTGCGGACCATCACGCCTCGGGCAGCCCAGGTACTGGGAACCGGTCGGCGATCTGGCGGGCCTGGGCTGCCAGGATGGCCAGCTTGGGCGGCTCGTCGCGAGCCGCGATGGCCGCCACGATGAGCTGGCCGACGGCCCGCATCTCGTCTTCGCCAAAGCCGCGGGTCGTGGTGGCCGGCGTGCCGATCCGGATCCCCGACGCAACGTTCGGGGGGTTCGTGTCGAACGGAA
>JBBRIV010000209.1:0-5744 GCA_038220425.1 Candidatus Limnocylindrales bacterium | reverse complement strand
GACAGCGACCGACCATACGACGGCTGGTGGCGGTATTTGGCAGAAACTCCGCGGGGCGCGGGCGCGGAGCGGGCGGCCGCGAGGGGCCCCGCCGCGGAACCCTGTGCTGTCACTCAGGACGCGGGCACGTCGCGAAATGCTTGCCCAAGAGGTATTGACAGCGGTTGCTAGTCTTGCCGTACGGTTGCGCATGGAACCGGTTCCATCCCGCCAGCGACAACCATCCGCACGGCCGGCGATGCCGAGGAGGAGGAGCATGAAGAAGCGACTGATCGTGGGCCTGTGGACGACCGCGTTCGTCTTTGCCGCCTGTTCGGGCGGAGGGGCCACAACTGCGCCGTCGACTGCGGCGACCACTCCCGGACCGTCGACGGGCACACCCGCGTCGGTAGCGCCGAGCACGGCCGCTCTCGACCTGCACGGTAAGACGATCACGGTCGGCGGCGCATTCGTCGACACGGAGGCCGCCGCCTTCGCCGCAACGATCAAGCCGTTCGAGGATGCCACCGGGGCGACCGTCACCTATAACGGCGACAAGTCATTCGAGCAGAACCTCAACGTGCAGGTCCAGGCCGGCACCCCGCCGGACATCGCCCTGCTGCCCCAGCCGGGCGGGATGAAGAACTACGCCTCGCAGGGCAAGCTCTTCCCGCTGCCGGCCGACATCACCGCGGCGATCGACGCCAACTACGGTCCGGGCTGGAAAGACCTGGGAACCGCCGCCGACGGCAAGGTCTACGGCGTCTTCCACCGGGTCAACCTCAAGGGCCAGGTCTTCTATCCCAAGGCCGTCTTCGCGGCCAAGGGCTACACCGTCCCAACCACCTGGACTGAGCTCAAGACGCTCATGGACAAGATGGTCGCCGACGGGACCGCGCCGTGGTGCGTGGGCATCGAGAGCGGCGCCGCGACGGGCTGGCCGTCAACCGACTGGGTCGAGGAGATCATGCTCCGGACGGTCGGCAAGGACGGCTACGACAAGTGGGTCAGCCACGCGATCCCGTTCACCGATCCCACCGTCAAGACGGCAGTCCAGGACCTGATGGACATCTGGGGCAACCCGAAGTACGTCTACGGCGGACCCCAGTACATCGTCCAGACCAACTTCGGCGATGCGCCCAAGGCTGCCTTCGCCACCCCGCCCAAGTGCCTGATGACCAACCAGGGCACGTTCATCACGAGCTTCTTCCCTGACGCGGTCAAGGCGGACCTCGACAACCAGGTCGGCGTGTTCCCCCTGCCGGCCATCGATCCCGCGATCGGAACCCCGGCTGAAGTCGGTGGCGACCAGGCGGTTGCCTTCGCCGACCGGCCCGAAGTCTGGGCATTCCTGAAGTTCCTGACCACGTCCCAGTCGGCCGTGGCCTGGCAGAAGTCCGGTGGCGCCCTGTTCCCGTACAAGGACCAGGTCATCACCAACTACTCCACCGCCCTCGACAAGGCCTTTGCCCAGTCGATCGTGAGTGCCTCGTTCGTCCGGTTCGACGGCTCGGATGCGATGCCCGCCGCCGTTGGCTCAGGCACGTTCTGGAGCGAGATGGTCAAGGTGACCCTCGGCTCGGAGACGATCGACGCGGCCCTTGCCAATATCGAGGCCAGCTGGCCCAAGTAGTCCCTGTTGCGGATCGTCGGGTGGCAACGCCCGGCGATCCGCATCATTCGCAGCGCAGCGTGTACCCATTCCGTCAACTCGTGAGGCAGGGAGCGTAGGGGAATGGCAGGAGCAACCAATTCCGTGGGAAAGGCACCCCAGGGTGCCGCGGCGACGGTGATCACCGCCCTCGTCCGGGCGGCCGTTTCGCTGGTCGTGCCGGTGGTGGCGTTCATCGTCCTGTACGCCGGGTTCATCTTCCTGAGAGACGCCAATGCGCCCAAGCTGGTGGTGGTCGTGGTGGCCATCGTCTGGGGAGTGGGCGGGATCGGCCTGCTCTTCCTGGTGTCCAACTGGGTCGTGGAACGGCTGCCGGGGACCTGGAAGGATCGGGTCCTGCCCTTCGTCTTTGTTGGGCCGGCCCTGGCCATCCTCACCTTCTACCTGTTGATCCCGGCCGTCCTGACCGTCATCAACAGCCTGAAGGACGCCACCAGCATCAAGTTCGTGGGCCTGGACAACTACGTCTACGCCTTCACCAACCCAGACATGCTGACCGCCATCCGGAACAACGTGGTCTGGCTGGTCCTGGGCACGACCCTCTCGACAGGCCTGGGCCTGTTGATCGCCGTGCTGGCCGATCGATCCAAGGTGGATCGGGTCGCCAAGACCCTGATCTTCCTGCCGATGGCCATCTCGTTCGTGGGCGCCAGCATCATCTGGCGCTTCGTCTACTCGTACCAGCCGACCGGGGCACCCCAGATCGGGTTGCTCAACGCCATCCTGGGCGCCGTCGGGATCTCGCCCGTTTCGTGGCTGACCGGCGAGCCGCTCAACACGATCCTGATCGTTATCATCCTGGTCTGGGGCCAGACCGGATTCGCGATGGTCATCCTGGCTGCGGCCCTCAAAGGCGTGCCCGATGAGCAGCTGGAGGCAGGCCGGATCGACGGCGCCAGCGAGTGGCAGATCTTCCAGCGAATCATCCTGCCCAACATCTGGCCGACGGTGGTCACGGTGGCCACGACGATCGCCATCTTGACCCTGAAGATCTTCGACATCGTGGCCACGATGACCGGCGGCAACTTCGGCACGAACGTGATCGCGACCCTCCAGTACAAACAGATGTTCACGTTCTTCGACTACGGCCGGGGATCCGCCCTGGCCGTGATCCTGCTGATCGCGGTGACCCCGGTCATCTGGTACAACCTGCGCCAATTCCGGGCGCGGGGACTGTGAGGAGGATGCGATGAAGACCTCGCGCACATCCACCATCCTGCTCAACGGGACGGTCATCTTCCTGGCCGCGATCTGGACGATCCCCACGATCGGCCTGTTCATCACCTCGTTCCGGAACAAGGAAGACATCACGGGCTCCGGCTGGTGGAGCTTCCTGACCAGCCCGGGTGGACTGAGCCTGGACAACTACCAGAAGGTGCTGTTCGGCGGTGACGGGATGGGCACGGCCTTCTTGAACACCCTGGCCGTGACGATCCCGGCGGTGGTCATCCCGATCCTGATCGCGGCGTTTGCCGCCTACGGCTTTGCCTGGATGCACTTCCCCGGCCGGCGGGTCCTGTTCATCGTCGTGGTGGCCCTGCTGGTGGTGCCGCTCCAGATCTCGCTGATCCCGATCCTGGTTGCCTACAAGTCGGTCCACCTCAACGGGACGTACCTGTCGGTCTGGCTGGCCCATGCCGGGTTTGGCCTGGCCCTGGCCACCTACCTGCTCTACAACTACATCAGCCAGCTACCCAAGGACATCCTGGAGTCGGCCTATATCGACGGGGCGTCGCATTTCCAGACCTTCACCCGGCTGATCCTGCCCCTGTCGACTCCAGCGCTTGCCTCGTTCGCGATCTTCCAGTTCCTGTGGGTCTGGAACGACCTGCTCGTTGCCCAGACGTTCCTCGGGGTCAATGCCGATGTGGCGGTCATGACCAGCCGCCTGCTCAACATCGTGGGCTCGCGGGGCCAGGACTGGCAGCTCCTGACCGCGGGCGCGTTCGTTTCGATGATCGTCCCGGTTGCCGTCTTCCTGGGCCTGCAGCGGTTCTTCGTGCGCGGGCTGCTTGCCGGCTCGGTCAAGGGGTGACCGAGGGCGCCATCAGCAACTCCCCGACGACTCGACCCGCGGCTCGGAGCACGGCCTCCGGATCGCGGGCGCGAGCCGCTGCGCAGGCGCAGGAAGCCGCGCTGGCCCGCACAACGGCCCACGCAACCGCGCTGGCCGCAGAGCACCTGGCCGGGCTGCCGGATGACGATGTCAGGGAGTTCACCGAGCGGATCGCACGCTGGTGGCCGGACCTGGCCAGCAGCTGGTCGGTCGTGTATCGCACCCATTCCGGCGGCTCGGCGGGCCTGGACCGCCTGATCGGCTTGCTGGCCGACCGCTACCGCGAGCGCCGAGCGGCCCTGCGGACGCTGGACGGCGAGCGGATCCGGGAACCCGACTGGTTCCAGGACCCCTCGATGATCGGCTATGTCTGCTATCCGGCCAGCTTTGGCGGGTCGATCGCGGGCGTCGCGGACCACCTCGACTACCTCGAGGAGCTGCGCGTTCGCTATCTCCACCTGATGCCGGTCCTGCGCCCCCGTGAGGGCGAGGCCGACGGCGGCTACGCGGTGGCCGACTACCGGGCGATCGACCCGCAGCTGGGCACGATGGACGACCTGGAGCACCTGTGCGACGAGCTCCGGGACCGCGGGATCAGCGTATGCGTGGACCTGGTCCTCAACCACACCGCCGCCGAGCACCCCTGGGCGGTCGCGGCCCGGGCGGGCGATCCGGCGGCCACGGCGATGTACCGGATCTACCCCGACCGGACGATGCCCGATCGATACGAAGCCACCCTGCCCGAGGCATTTCCCGAGCTGGCGCCGGGCAACTTCAGCCAGCTGGAGGACGGCCGCTGGGTGTGGACCACGTTCAACACGTTCCAGTGGGACCTGGACTGGTCCAACCCTGACGTGTTCATCGAGATGACCGACGTGCTGCTGAACCTGGCCAACCGCGGGGTCGACGTCTTCCGGCTGGACGCCGTGGCGTTCATGTGGAAGCGCCTGGGCACCAATTCGCAGAATCAGCCCGAGGTCCACCACCTGCTCCAGGCCCTCCGGGCGTGCGCCCGGATCGCTGCCCCGGCGGTGATCTTCAAGGCCGAGGCGATCGTGGGCCCGAACGACCTGGTGGCCTACCTGGGGCTGGGCCGCCATCGCGGTCGGGTGTCGGACATGGCCTATCACAACACCCTGATGGTCCAGTTCTGGTCGGCCCTGGCGACTCGCGATACGCAGCTGATGGTGAATGTCCTGCGCGAGCTGCCACGCAAGCCGGCCAACACCGCCTGGGCCACCTACATTCGCTGCCACGATGACATCGGCTGGGCGATCGCCGACGAGGATGCCGCGGCCGTGGGCTGGGGCGGCCGGGCCCATCGGGGCTTCCTGTCGGAGTTCTACTCGGGGGCCTTCCCGGGCAGCTTTGCCCGGGGCGAGCTGTTCAACTATGTGCCCTCAACCGGCGACAGCCGGATCAGCGGCACGTTCGCCAGCCTGGCCGGCCTTGAGGCGGCCCTGGACGCCGGCGATTCGCTCCTGATCGACGCCGCAATCGCCCGGATTCGCCTGGGCCATGCCCTGATCCTGGCCTGGGACGGCGTGCCCCTCGTGTACATGGGCGATGAGATTGGCCTGCGCAACTACCGCGCCTATCTCAAGGATCCAGACCATCGGACCGACAACCGCTGGATCCACCGACCACCAATGGACTGGCCGGCGGCCCAGCGACGGCACGACCCGGCCGGCGTCGAAGGGCGCATCTACGGCGACCTGCGGCGGCTGGTCGAAGCCCGCCGCAGTGCGCCGCAACTCCACGCCGCCATGCCCCTCGAGATCGTGGACACTGGCGACCCTGCCGTGTTCGCCTTCAGCCGCGGTCGTTCGAACGCCCCGCTGATGGCCATCCACAATTTCTCGGAGGCGCCGGTCGTGATCGAGCCGGGAGCCCTGCCCGGAGTTGGCTCGGGCGTGTTGGTCGACTTGCTCGACGGCTCCACCCGGGCCTCCGCCCAGCCCCTCGAGCTGGCCGCTCTTGGCGTGCGCTGGCTCGTCGCATTGCCTCGCGCATCGTGACCCGCGAGGCAGCTCCGTC
>JBBRIV010000208.1:0-5762 GCA_038220425.1 Candidatus Limnocylindrales bacterium | reverse complement strand
TCGAGCCCTAGAGGCGGTGGTCGCCGCGGTACGTGGGTGGCCGAGGCGGAGGTCGGCGGCGACCACGGGACCAGAGCACGGCCGCGCCGCCCAGCAACGCCAGCACGACAATGACCACGATCAAGGCCACCGGCGGTCCCTGGCCGCTGCCTGATCCAGAGACAACCAGCGGTCCCGCGCTGGGCGCCGAGCTTCCGCCCACGACCCCGATGCTGGGCACCTCGTCTGTCGGCGCGGGCAGACCCGAGGCCGCCGCGCTGGCCGGCGGGCCGCCGCTCCCGATCACCCCGCTGGGCGGCGTTGCAGTGGGGTAGGGCGATGCGGCCGGGCCGGGGGCGACCATTGCGAAGTCGCCGAACTGGGTGACCACGGCGAGGTACGTGCCCGGCCCCTGGTCCTGCGACTTCAGGCGTTGCCAGCCGTGGTCCGTGTCGACCCACATCGTCCGGTCGATGTCACTGTGCGGGCTGCGGATGACCACCGTGACCAGCGCACTCGCGAGGGCGCTGAGCGCTGCCCCAGCCTGGTTCGTGACACTGATCCGGTAGACGTTGCCGTCGATGTGGCCCTCGGGCGGAAGGGTCGCGGGGAGCACCGGCTTGATCGAGAACTTGATCGAGGTTGTGCCGGCCGGCAGGGTCAGTGCTCCGGACGTGGCCAGGAGCTGGGCCTGGGTGTCGGTCTCCGGCGTGGCCAATGCGATCAACCGGTTCAACCCGTGGTCGACTCCGGCGGTACCGCTCGAGCCCGTTGCCCCGCCTTTCGCCCCGGCCGGTGGCACCAGCCAGACATAAGGCAGGTTCACTGTGACGCCGTCGTAGAGCGGCGGCTGGGTCAGCGGCGCGATGACCTGGCTCACTCCGATCAGGACCACGCCCAGCCCGGCCACGATCAGCCCAAGGCGCTGCTCGACGGTGATCGCGATCGAGCGGTGTCGGCCAGGAGTCAGCACGTCCGTAGTTTGATGCTGCAACGGATCGGAGGCATCCCGGGTACCATCGCGCCCGTTCGACTCGGGGGCAATCCGGCTGCAGGAGCAGATGACCGACTCAACGCGACCTGGTTGGTCCAGGCGTCGCTTCTTGACCACGGCCGGCGCCGTGGCCCTGGGCGGCGTCGGCCTCGGCGCGGTCGTGAACCAGCTGGAGCGGGCCCACGGGACAAGTCCGTCGGGAGCAGGACCTGGCCGCGGACCGGGCAACGGACTGGGCAACGGACTGGGCAGCGGAGCGAGCGCCGGAGCGAGTGCCGGACCGGGCAGCTCGGCGCAGACCGGTGGCCGCCACCAATTCCTCTCGCGGCCGGAACTCACACCACCGGTCGTGGACATCCTGCCGTCGCTCGGAGAGCCGTCGGCCGGCCTGATCTTCTTCACGCCGGGCAACGGCGCAGGCACAGATGGCCCGTTGATCGTCGATAACGCCGGCCAGCCGATCTGGATCCGGGCGGACATCGGGGGGGCTGGGCGCCTCCACCTTTCGGCCGATCACCTACCAGGGTCGGCCCGCCCTGGTCTGGTGGGAGGGCGGCAACAACAACGGCATCGGGATCGGCGAGTTCGTCCTGGCCGATGCCACCTACACCGAGATCGCCCGGGTCAAGGCAGTGGGCGGCTCGCGGGCCGACCATCATGAGTTTCAGCTGACCGACCGGGGCAGCGCCCTGATCTTTTCCGACTCGGGCGTGGCCGCCACGCACGTCACTGGTGCCAGCCCGCAAGCGTGGGAAGTGCTCGACTGCACCATCCAGGAGATCGACCTGGCTACCGGCCGGCTGCTCTTTGAATGGCACAGTGTCGACCACATCGGCCTGGCCGAATCGAAGGTCGATCCGCCAACCAGTGCCGGCCTGCTGTACGACTACGTCCACGCTAACGCGATCGAGGTTGACTACGACGGCAACCTGCTGATGTCGGCCCGCAATACGTCCACGATCTACAAGATCGATCGGGGCACGGGCGAGGTCATCTGGCGGCTGGGCGGCAAGGCCAACGACTTCACGATGAACGCCGGCGCCGCTTTCTCGTGGCAGCATGACCCGCGCCGCCAGCCTGACGGCAGCCTCAGCCTGCTCGACGACAGTGCCGCCCCGGGGACGTCCCGGGCAATCGTCCTGGCGATCGACGAGACGAATCGGACGGCCAGCCTGCTGCGCGCGTATGCCCACAGCCCGGCGCTCCTGGCAACCAGCGAGGGCAGCGTCCAGGTGTTGGCCAACGGCAACGTCTTCGTCGGCTGGGGCAGCGTTCCCCAGTTCAGCGAGTTCAGCCGCGACGGCCGGCTCCTGTTCGATGCCAGGTTCCCGGCCAGCGGCACGTCCTACCGCGACCAGCGTTTTCCGTGGGTTGGCCGGCCGGCCGAACTGCCGGCCTGCGCCGCGACTGTCGCAGGATCCGGGCTGATCGTCCACGCCAGCTGGAACGGCGCTACCGAGGTCGCGGCCTGGCAGGCCCTGACCGGACCGTCCGAGACGAGCCTGGCCGTGGTCGGGTCGGCTCCGCGCGCCGGGTTCGAGACGGCCATCCCGGTCAGCCGAAGCGCGCCATTCGTGGCTGCCCGGGCAGTTGACAAGAACGGTGCCTTCCTGGCCATGTCCCGCCCGATTCGGACGCCGGCCTGAAGGTCAGCCGGTCAGACCGCTGAGTCGGTCAGACCGCTGAGTCGGTCAGGCCGCCGAGTCGGCGGATCGACGGGCCTGGCCCGGCCAGGAATCGAGCAGCGCCGGGACCGCCTCAACCGGGATCGGGCGGGAGAACAGGAAGCCCTGGGCCTGCTGGCAGCCGAGCGCCTCGAGACGTTCGACCTGCTCCTGCGTTTCGACGCCCTCGGCCGTTACGACCAGGTCGAGGGCTGCGGCAAAGGCCAGGGTGGCGGTCACGATGGCGGTGTCCTCACGCGAGCGACCCAGCCCGTCGACGAACGACCGGTCGATCTTCAGGCCTTGGACGGCGAAGCGCTTGAAGTATTCGAGCGCCGAGAAGCCCGTCCCGAAGTCGTCGATCGCGAGATGCACGCCCAGGTCGCGCAACTGCCTGAGCGAGCCGTCACTGGTCGCCGATTCATGGAGGGTCAGAGACTCGGTGATCTCCAGGACCAGGGCGCTCGGATCGAGCCTGGTCCGGGACAGGATCCCGCGCACTTCGGCCGCGAAGCCCGGTTCGACGGCCTGGCGCGGCGACACGTTGACGCTCATCGTCAGCTGCTCGCGGCCCGGGCCGCTCAGGCGCCACTCGCGCAGGCGCCGGCAGGCCTCCGTCGTGACCAGCCGTCCAAGGGGCACGATCAGGCCGGTTGCTTCGGCCAGCGGGATGAACTCGTCGGGCGAGATCAGGCCCCGCAGCGGGTGGCGCCAGCGGACCAGCGCCTCAAACCCCAGGATCTGGCGCGAGGGCAGGGCCACGATTGGCTGGTAGTGGAGGTCGAACTCCTCGTTCTCGATGGCCAGCCGGAGGGCGCCCTCCAGCTCCAGCCGGCTCTGGGCCTGGGCGCGCATCGACGGGTCGAAGACCGCGTGGCGGGCCTTGCCCTGGGCCTTGGCGGCATACATCGCGGCGTCAGCATGAGCGAGCAGGTCGTCGGCCCCGATCTCCGCCCCGCCCGAGACCGCGATGCCCATGCTCGCCCGGACGACGAGGTGACGGCCCTCGAGCTCGATCGGCCGGCTGAGCTCAACCGCCAGCCGTTCGGCGAGCGCCTGGGCCTCCTCGATGCCGCTGACCCGCTCGATCAGGACGGTGAACTCGTCACCGCCCTGGCGGGCAGCCACGTCCTCGGTCCGGAGGGTCGCCGTCAGGCGCCGGGCAATTTCCATGAGCAGCCGGTCGCCGGCCCGGTGGCCGAGCGAGTCGTTGATCACTTTGAAGTCGTCCAGGTCCAGGAACAGGACGGCCACGCTCGATCGACGCCGGCGCGAGCGGGCCAGGGCACGGTCGGCGTGCTCCCGGAAGAGGACCCGGTTGGCCAGCCCGGTCAGCGGATCGTGGAGGGTGTCGTGGAGGAGCTGGGCCTCGAGCCGTTTCTGCTCGGTGGTGTCGACCAGGAGACCCTGCGAGACGCGGCCCCCGCCTTCGGCGCCATCCTCGTGGAGGGTGTACGCCTCGTCGTGGACCCACACCACGGATTCATCGGCCGCGACCATCCGGTAGTCGATTCGGAGTGGCCGGTCGGACTGCCAGTGCTCGGCGTAGGCCGCCATCGCGACCGTTCGATCGGCCGGGTGGATCAGGCTTGGCCACAGCTCCGGATCGCCGATGAAGGCCTCGGGCGGATAGCCCAGGATCGCCTCGATCTGGGGGCTCATGTAGGCCAGCCGTCCGCCGTCGCTCACATCCGGATCGGCGACGTCGATGTAGACCGCCGCCGGCACCCGCTCGACCAGGATCTGGTAGCGCGAGTCCGCCTGGGCCCGCCGGAGGAGGGCCACCTCCAGCTCGCGCCGGGCCGAGTGGGAGCCATCGAGGAGGCGTCCACGTTCGTGGACCAGGACCGTCTGCCGAAAGCCGGCCAGCACGATCACGATCAGGGCCCCGATGTCGACGAACCCGAAGCTGGTGTTGAGCAGGTGCCGGCCAACCAGCAGGAGCGCGCTGACGAGCAGGGCCACCACCGGCAGAGCGCCCAGGACCACGCTCGCTACCAGGCGCAGGCGGGGGCTCTCGGCCGTCCCGATCCGCCAGTCACTGCCGCCCAGGCCAACCGCCAGGATGCCCGCCGAAAAGGCGTAATTGGCCGGGCTGCCGGCCGCCGGCGGAGCGACGATCGCCTGCTGCAGCCAGGCGACCCAGGCCAGGCCCAGGATCCCGAATCCCAGCAGGAGCACGTAGCCCCCGCCACGCGGCGACGCGCGCAGGGCAAGCAGGGCGACGAGCCCGGCTCCAGCGGTGGCCAGGTGAATGATCGGGTAGGTGACCAGGACGGCAGCGCCGAGCATGCCGATGTCGACCAGCTGGGCGCCGTAGGCGGCCAGGATCACGGCCGTGATCGCGAGGAAGATGGCCACGGCGTCCAGATAGACCGACAGCTCCTCGGCCTGGGGCAGACGGCCCCGGACGGCGGCCACGATCGCCACGGCAACCGGCAGCGCGACCAGTAGGTAGCCCACGTCGGACGGTGCCGGGAACGAATAGAAACCCAGGGCGATCTGGGCGTTCCACAGGAGCTGGCCGGTCAGCCAGGCGCCGGTGCCCAGGGCGACCAGGGTGGCGACCATTCGGGGCGTGCCGGCCGACCGCCAGGCGACGCTGGCCGGATAGGCGAAAGCGACAATGCCGGCGGCCGTCCAGTGGGCGTTCTCCCAGAGGACCACGTTGCCGCCCAGGTTGACTGCGGTCAGTCCGAAGAAGATCGCCACCATGGGCAAGCCGATCCACAGGACGACGCGCGGGCTCAGGCTCCGGCCGGTGCGCGGGCGAGCGGGCAGGGCCGTTCCGCCGACGAAACCGGCAGGATCCAGGCGCTCGACACCACTCACAGCCCGACACTACGAAGACACCGAGCAGTCCGATACCACCGGTTCGCACCATTGCCTCATAGCCCATCTGCCGGTCGGCACGCTACGGGCACGCCGCCTACCGTCGCGCCGTGGACAATTGGGTTCGTGCAAGAACGTCCGGAACCGACCACGATCAGCAGCAGAATCGCTCGCCTGAGCTGGCTGGGCACGCTCGTCCGGGCCGAGGACTGGTTGCTGGGCGGCTGGGTCGTCATTGCCAGCCCCGTCCTTGGGCATCTCCATGACAATGCCGGGCCATTCGATCCGAATCA
>JBBRIV010000207.1:0-5775 GCA_038220425.1 Candidatus Limnocylindrales bacterium | reverse complement strand
CGCCGATGGCCCCGACGACCCCACCGACGACCGCGCCGACGGGACCACCGACCGCCATGCCGATGGCTGCTCCGCCCAGCGCTCCGGCGCCGGCGCCGAGAGCTTCGTGGCCGTGCTCGTGAGTCTCCGTGTGAACGATGTCGTGCTGGGTCCGGATGATCTCTTC
Organism: Candidatus Limnocylindrales bacterium; assembly: GCA_038220425.1. GTDB lineage: Bacteria > Chloroflexota > Limnocylindria > Limnocylindrales > CSP1-4 > Palsa-1033. The sequence continues at coordinate 5,609 of JBBRIV010000207.1, read as the reverse complement.
GTTTTCCGGGCGAACGACCTTCTCACCGGTAACTGGATCGATTTCGTCCATGTCGAGCTCCTTGCTAGATTGATGACTTCGCTGGGTGTCTGTCGCAGCATTGCGGGCGACGGTTAACCCATCCACCACGGGAGGTTCCAGCCGCCATACAGTCCCATTACAGTCGACGACGCGTTCGGGATGGACCAGGCCGGTCAGGGCAGCACCCTGGTGTGCTCGAGTTCCACGGCGTCGAGCTCGGATGGATCGAGGCCAAGGGCCGCCAGGATCGTGGGAGCGACCTGGGCGGTGTCGACGGGCGAGACGATCACGGCACCGGAGCGTCGATCATCGCGATCGCCATGGCCAGTGAGCCACGAACCGCGCACGACGATGAGCGCGACGTGAATGTCGTTTGGTGCGAAGCCGCCATGCTCGGCGACCTTCTTCGAGCTCGTCGAGTAGATCGTGCCGGGGATAGGCTGCACGATCAGATCGGGCGTGCGGGCGTCAACGAGCGGGCTATTGAAGCGGGCGGCAAGGGCAGGGCCGGATAGCACGTAGTCGGTCCGCGCCGTGTTGGCGCCGGCCTTATCGGGTAGGCGCAAGGGGTGGAGTGCGGAACGGCCGACGCTGCCCATCACGGCTCCCAACCTCCCCGCACTCTGAGCCGGATTGCTAGGTCCGCGTCGCGCCCGCCCTGCGCTGACCCAACTGGCCGGGACCACTACGTCACCATCGATGCTGACCCCCAGCGAGAAGGTCTCCACGGTAGCCCGCCTCAGTGCCACAGCCGCTCTTGCGTCGACTCGCAGATATCACAGCGGCCTCACAACCGGGGGCATCCAGGCCGCCTTTCAGCGCGTCTGCGTATCGTCCGGTGGCACTCCGACCTCAGCCAAGGCCTCCAAGGCCCTGGAGGCCCTTAAGGCAGGCAATCTCACCGGTGATCTGCTCGCCGTGGCCGACCAGCATGTGCAGAACGGCCCAACCTAGCTTCCGATGCCCCTGGTCGACGGCCGAAAGATCGAAGTCCCTGTCCAGGTCGGCCGGGACAAGGCCGGCGAGGAAGGCATCCGACGCTGCCCACGTGGCCTGCCCGTAGGCAAGGAGCGCCGGCATGTCAACCCGCAGTCGCTTGGCCCATTCGCCGTAGTCGGCCCACGCGGGGCCGGGCATCGGCATCGGTTCGCTCAGCCCGGTTCGCCCCGCGAATGACGTCCGGAGGAGCGGAGCCCGTTCGGCGAGGAGCGCGTTTGCGACCATATCCTCCGAGACGATGATATGGGCGAGGGTCGCCCCGATCGGATTTGCAGTGCCGGGTGGCTGCCAGTCGAGCGCAGCTTGATCCAGACCGGACACCGTCCGTTCCAATGTTTCGTGCGCGTCCGCAAGTGCCTGCCGAATGAGCTCGACGATCTCCACCTGACCTCCGTTCGCAGCCAGCTCAAGCTGACTGGGTGGTCAGTGTAGGAGCCTCTTGACGCCGCAGATGCGCCCGTGCATCCCGAGCTCGACGCCGATTCACGCGCCGACTAGGGGGGCGACGTGGGGAGGCCACCACGCCAGAAAGCCTCCCCCGCGCCCATGTGCCCGGATGGCCCGGACGGCAGCACAGTCGCGCTTGGGTTCGAACTGGTCAGTAGGACGCACGGGATCGCAGTTCATGCCAGCTTGGATGTCGCCCAATCGCGGCCGAGTTCGGGTGGGCCGTCACGCCTCGACATCCAGCTCGAGGAACACTTGGTCGAGGACCGGGATCCCATCGATCTGCAGCCCTTCCGGATAGCCCGCCGCGGGACCGAAGACGTCCTGCACGACCCGGAACATCCGAAAGCCACGGCGCTGGTAGAACCGGAGTGTGCCGGTGGCGGCTGCGGCAGTGGAGACGATCAACCGATGGCCGTTGCCTTGGCGACAGAACGCAACAGCGGCCTTTATCAGCTCGCAGCCGATCCCTTCGCCCTGGCGAGACTCGATCACGGCGAGGCTCTTGAGTTCGCGCACGCCCGCCTCGCTCGATTCGAGGATCTGAGCATGCCCAACGATATTCGGGCCATCCCGGGCGACGAGGACTTCGCCCAGAGCGATGTACTTGGCGATGTGCGCAGCCGAGTCATCGGCGAGACCGAAGAGCTCGAGCAACGCACCCCGATCAGCTGTAAAGCGCTCGATTCGCATTGGGCCTCTTCGAATGGTCGTCCTGCCGTGCTGGCGGTCTGCCCCTTCACCATGAAGAGTACGCGCGCCCTGTCACCACTCGCGGCGCATCATTCGGCTATAGCCCCTCGACCGGATCCCGAGCGCCTCTACGCCGCCCGTCGAGCTGGCTTGACGACGAGGCTGATCAACGAGGCCCGGCTGAGCCCCGAGACGGCCGAGACATGGGTCGTGGCGTGGGAAGCTGAGAGGGCGCTCCGGGGCGTCGGCAGACGCTCAATGACCTTCTGGGACGGGGCCTGGCGGTGGATCGCCGTGAAGCGCAGCCAGGATTGACCCGCGTGGATTGGAGGAGAGCAATCCAAATCAACACGCGACCGGGTGCGGAATGGACCGCCGTTCGGTGGACTGTCACACTCGCGCCGGCCGTCGATCCCTCGCCTGCGGCCGCCGATGGGTAGCCGAGGTCCGGATAGACCAGATCGGCGCTCCCCATGCCATACCAGCGACTCGCGGCGGCGATCCTCGAAGAGTGGCGTGCCGTGGAGGGCCAGCTCGTCGAGCTTGGGCCCGGAGCGCCGGGGTATGCGGCCGCCAAGGCCGAAGCGGAGCGTCTACGCCGGGAGTACGAGCGGCTCTTCCTGCAGGCCCGCGCTCACCACCGACCCGAGCCGCCGCCGTTCCCGGGCTCCGACCAGTCCTTGCGCCAGGCCGGGCCTCCTCCAGACCGCCGATGCGGTGCGGTTCGCCTAGACGCCCTGAGACGAGCCGAGGCTCGCGGCCCCGGTAGCTCTCCCAGCTGCAGGGGCCGTTCTACGCTACCGTCGGCCTTTGACTAGTTTGCTCGCGGCTTTGGTCGGTCAGTTCGGATGGACGCCAAACGGGAGGGAGACGATGCACCAGAAGAGGACCACTCCGGAGCCCACGGCGTAGATCCAGCGCTCGGTTGGAATCGATCTCCAGATCCAAGCGGCAAATCCAGCCCACTGGACGGCAAGGATTCCCGCCCATATGCCGATCTTGATCGGATCCAGCGGTGGGTTTGGTCCGTGAGCGAAGACCGGAAGGCCGACGATGGTTCCCCAGGCGTAGACGACCGCCGCTCCACCGAAGGCTGACACGTTCATCGTTGTGCCGAGTGCCTCGACCCGAAGTCCGGCGAGCGAGTTGTCAGTGCGGATCCGGAGCAATGCCTGTACCACGACGATGGGCGCGTTCATTGCGGCAAGAAGAAGGACCGGAATCGGGATCGGACTTTCCGCGAGGCTCATCGGTGGCAGCGTACTCTCGAATGATTACATTCAGACCCGGCGCATCCCTGTCCGGCGGCGCTCAGGTCAGCTTCATCTAGTGCAAGCAACCTGCCGTTGCGCCTTCAGCCGACGCGGGGGACACCGGCCTGGCGCTCGACCCACCCTCTTGCGCCAGGCCGAGTCTCCTCCAGACGACCGATGCAGTGCGGTTCGCCTAGACGCCCTGAGACGAGCCGAGGCAGGCTCGCAGCTGTCACACGCGGCCCCGGTGGCTCGCGCGCTGCTGGGGCCGTTCCTTGTGGCCTTGGGGCATATTCAGCTGTAATAGTCGTTACAAACACTGCTTCACCTTGCAGTCGATGTGGTCCGTCAATTCGCTCGGCCTCGAGGCCGTGGTTTGCGCGGTCAAGAAGGAGCCGAGCAAGTGCCCTATCAACGCCGAGCCGCCGAGATCCTCGCAGAGTGGCGGACGGCCGAGCGGGAGCTCGAAGCCACCGCGCTGAATACGCCAAATGCCGAACACCTCCACGCAAGGATGGCCAAGCTGCGGGATGCCTACCAGCTCGAGGTTTCCCTCGCGGTCCGCGCCCATGCTCCAGTGCCGCCGCCAATCCCCGGGTAGCCTGGGGCCGGCGATCCGCCGGACCGGCCCTAACGGCGAGGCGACGTTCCGACCGATGGGGTTCGGTCAGACGGCGTCGCGATGGTACTCTCCGTGCGTATGCGGATCACCATCCCGTGTGGCCCAATCGATTGGCATTGGCGATCCCACATCGTCCTCGCCTTGGTGGTTCTTGGAGCAACCGGCCTTGCCGGCTGCTTCGCCGGTGGCGATCCGGCCTATCCGTACGCGGTCCTCAACGACAGTGAGGCTCCCGTGATTGTCGAGGTGCGCTTGGAAGTCCACGAGACATATGTCGTGCCAGCGCATGCCTACGGGTGGCTCTTCGAGGCTCGCTCCCCATCGGGACCTGGCTGGGTTATCAGCACGGTCGATCAGCGGTGCAATCCCATCGCGTCGTGGCCCATCGATGGCGACCACAACTTGCTCTACGTCGCTCCGAGCGGGCAGGTGAAGCTAACGACCGGCGTGGCCTACGAGGCTGGCCTCCGGTCGGCCCGGAGCGTCACCCTTGCCGCCAAGGACCCGACCTGCCCGGACTTCGTGGGCTCGGTCGTCAATGACAGCGTTCGATCGGGCGTTCTCGATGAGCTCGGTGTCGTCCACCAGACCTGGCCGTGCCGGCACATGCCCGGGGTCCGCTCTATAGCTTCCGGGCGCCGCCCGACCCGAGCTGGAAACTCGAACATGGTGGATCCGGCGTGCAACATCCTCGATGGCCCAGCCTCCGAGCCGCTCGACACCGCGGAGTTTGTGCGGCTGCTGGCCGTGCCAGGTGGCCCGCCGAACTAGCCGAGCCGGCCGCAGGCCGGCCGCGACTAGCTTCGCCTCAGCGCGGGTAGAGGAGCCCGCGTCAAGGTGCTGCGACGGTCAGGGCCTCCGGAGCGCCCGCGCTGAAAGCACGACACCGGTGATCGCCAAATAGCTAACGACGAGCGTGGACAAGCCGCCGCGCCAATCCGGGCGGGGGTCGAAGGCGGGCCGTCCACTGAGGCATTGTCCGTTAGTGGGGCGAATATTCGAGACACCGCAGCACGTGCCCAAAGGGGTGTGGGCCGGATATGAGGAGATGCAATCCCCGCCGGAGATATACGTGGTTTGGGGTGGACACAGAGGCGAGGAGCCCGGGATCGGAACGACGGCGGCCCCCCAGTCAAGAATGCACTTGTCGGTGGCTGGGTCGTAGACGGTGAATCCCACCACGCAGCCGTGAGATAGGTCGACGACGGGGCTGCTAGCGACCTGTGCTGGTTGGCCTAACCAGTCGACAAGGCCGAGCACAACCGGTCCAAAGGCGACGGCTGCACCCAGCGCAGCCGCGCACGCAGCGACCAGCACAAAGTCCCTGTAGCGCTTCAGCAGGTCACCCATCTATTACTCCTTGCCGCTGCAGCCGAGGAGAGGACAGGCGGGTTTGTGATCCACCCCCGTAGCGTACGCGCTGCCCAAGCTGTCACGGCACACGTTGGGCGAGTCGGTCAGGTGATCATTGGCGCAACGGCTGGACGCCCCGGCGATATCGACCCCTTGGACGGGGTGTAGGGTCCCCGGAAGGCCGATGGCACGACGGTCACTCGGATGCAAGGCGTCAGAGA
>JBBRIV010000206.1:0-5862 GCA_038220425.1 Candidatus Limnocylindrales bacterium | reverse complement strand
CGTCCCGCTAGTTCAACCCTAGCTCGCCGCTGGCCGCGGCTCTCCTGCGGGGCTTCGCCTCCATCCCAGGCCCGTCCCGAACCACCAGATCGTTCGCTCAGCGCGCCCAGGAAGCTGAGCGGGCTCGAAACGACCCTGTTGGGCATCCGCTGGGACCCGATTCGTGCACGACCCGAAGCCCTGCGCCAGCGTTCCGAACCGGAGTCGGCTGGCCAGGGTTCATAGGCCTCCCCCACCGAACGATTTGGTGATTCGGCGGTTCGGGCCGAGCGGCCGAGCGCCCTGCGCTCAGCGGCCGGGGGCTTACTGACGCGCCTGGTCGGCGGCGCTCCGGATCGCTTCCAGCTCGGCGGCCATGTTGGTGCCCGCCCGGAAGAGGGCCGAGCCGGCGATGATCACATCGACCCCCAGGGCGCCAACCTCGGCGGCGGTCAAAGCGTTGATGCCCCCGTCAACCTGGACCTCCAGCGGCACGTTGAGCGGGTCGGCGGCCAGGCGCCGGTCGCCACGTACGGCGGCGATCTTCCGAGCGGCATCGGCCATGAACGCCTGGCCGCCAAAGCCCGGCTCGACCGTCATGACCAGGACGATCTCGAACAGCCCGCGGTAGGGCTCGAGGTCAGCCAGCGGAGTTCCCGGCTTGACGGCCAGGCCCGGCCGGCACCCGGCGGCCCGGATCTTGCCCAGGGTCGGCTCGATCGCCTCATCAATTTCCACGTGGATCGTGATCGAGTCGCAGCCGGCCGCGATGAACTCGTCGATGTACTGAGCTGGATTCGAGATCATCAGGTGGGCGTCGAAGGGCAGCCTGGTGCGTGGTCGAAGCGCCCGGATCGTCTTCGCGCCAAACGTCATGTTGGGCACGAAATGGCCATCCATGACGTCCAGGTGAACCCGATCGGCGCCGGCTCGCTCCACCCGCCGGATGGCGTTGGCCAGGTTGCCCAGGTCAGCGTCCAGGATGCTCGCGGCGATCTGGACGCCGGCTGGCGTTGCCCTGGCCATGCTCAGATCACCCGGGCCGGATCGAGGACTGCCACCAGGCCCGGGTCGGCTGCCCCGGTCATCCGCTCTCCGCGCAGTGTGGCGGCACTCCGAACGACGAGCAGCTCGCGTCGGCGGGCCACGGCCGGTGCCGCCGGTTCGCCCGCTCGTTCTGCGGCCAGCTGGCCACAGGCGGCGCCCACCTCCTGGCCGCGATTACGCCGAATCGTCACGGCGATCCCGGCCTGGCGGAGCCGATCCGCGATCTGCTCGATGCGGGCCATGGGGCTGGCCGTCCAGGGGGTGTGGGCGACGGGGTTCATCGGGATCAGGTTGACGTGGCACAGGTCGCCCCGGAGCAGCTCGGCCAGGGCGTCGGCGTCGGCTTCCGTGTCGTTCACGCCATCGATCATCGTGACCTCGTAGGACACGCGCCGGCCGGTGATCCGGGCGTGGTCCCGGGCTGCCGCCACGACTTCGGCCACGGGCCAGCGCCGGTTGAGCGGGACCAGCACGTCGCGCAACGGATCGCGGGCGGCGTGCAGGCTGACGGCGAGGGTGAACTGGGGTCCGAGCGCGGTCAGCCGCCGGATCCCGGGCACGACCCCCGAGGTGGACACCGTGATGTGCCGGGCACCCAGGCCAAAACGGGCTGGATCGGACAGGGCCGAGACGGCCTCGAGGACCCGATCCAGGTTGAGCAGCGGCTCGCCCATGCCCATGAACACCACGTTGGTGAGGCGGCGGCCCTGCCCCGCCAGGCGCCGCGCCGCGGCCCGGACCTGGTCAACGATCTCGGCCGTGGTCAGGTCGCGGCTGAAGCCGAGCTCGCCTGTCGCGCAGAACGGGCAGCCCACGGCGCAACCGCCCTGGCTGGAGATGCATACGGTGTTGCGCTCGCGCTGCGGGCCGTCGAGGCTGCGCCGGGCCGGGTAGTGCATGAGGACCGACTCGATCAGGGTGCCGTCGGCCAGTCGGGGCAGCGCCTTCTGGGTCCGGCCGTCTTCAGTCAGCCGAATCTCGGTGTCACTGACCGTGTCCAGCGAGAACGCCGCGTCGATCTCGGCCCGGAGTGGCCCCGGCAGTGGTCCGATCGAGGCAGCCGAGACCGCCCCGCCCGCCCACAGTCCCGCACTCAGCTGGCGCGCCCGGAAGGCGGGCAGGCCACGCTCGGCGAACCAGGCAACCAGGGCCTCAGGCGTCAGGCCGGACAGGCCAGGTCGAAGGTCGGCAGGCATCGGCTCGATTATCACCCGGGGGCGCCGTTGACGATCGTCGGACGGCCGCGCCGGAGCTCGGCCGCAGACATCGGCCGGCCCCCGGCCAGCTGGACCTGGTCCAGGACCAGCGAGCCGTCGGTCGTGGCCAGGGCCAGCCCTGGACCGGCGGCGACGAGCTGGCCTGGCGGGCCCTCAACGCCGGGAACCACGCTCGCGCCCAGGACGACCAGCCGTCCTACGGACGTCTCGAGGTAGCTGCCCGGCCAGCCGAGATAGGCCCGCACCTGGCGCTCCAGCTCAACTGCCGGCCTATTGGCGTCGAGCAACCCATCGGCCCGACGCAGCGGCCGGGTCAGGGTCATCCCGGCGCTGGGTTGAGGCCGGGCCGGGAGCTCGCCGGCCAGCCAGCCTGGCAGAGACCGGCGGAGCAGACCGGCAGCCAGGGTGGCCAGGCGTGCTTCGAGTTCCGACGAGGTTTCCGTCCCGGACAGTGCCGCCGACACCGACGCGATCAACGGACCGCTGTCCAGGCCGGCGTCCATCCGGAAGAGGCTGACCCCGGTCTGCCCGTCGCCGGCCAGGATCGCGGCCGGGATCGGCGTCGCGCCGCGATGTCGAGGCAGGAGCGACGGATGCAGGTTGAGCATGCCGTGGGGGGCCAGCTCGAGCAAAGCCAGGGGGATGATCTGGCCGTAGTCTGCCAGCACGCCCACGTCGGGTCGCACAAGCGCAATCTCGGCCACGGCCTGCGGTTCGCGGACCCGGTCCGGCTGGATCAAGGGCACGCCGCGTTCTGTCGCGAGGCGAGCAACCGGCACCGCCCGCCAGGCAGCTGCCCGGCCGGCCGGGCGATCCGGGGCGCTGACGACGCCAACCACCTGGACCGCAGGGTCGGCCAGGAGTGCCTCGAGGATCGGGACGGCGAACGAGCCGCTGCCCAGGAACAGGACGCGGCTGCGCTCGTCAGGCGAGGGCGTGCGTCGCCTCGCGGATGGCCGAATCGGTGGGGCCATCGCTGTCCGAATCGGCGGTCTCATCGTCATCGTCGCCGTGGCCGACCGCGATCAGCTCATCCATCGAATCGAGGTAGTCGATGTACAGCTTGCCGTCGAGGTGATCCAACTCGTGCTGGAGCGCCCGGCCGAGCAGGCCGCTGCCGGCAACCTTGAACGCCCGCCCGCGACGATCCTGGGCAACCACCCCGACCTTCTCGCGACGGGTCACGTACGCGACGTAACCCGGGATCGACAGGCAGCCTTCGAGGTCCGTGTCGTCGCCGGTCGAGCGCACGATCTGGGGGTTCACCAGCTCGTACAGACGCGACTGGACTTCGATCACGCAAACCCGCTGGGCCTCGCCAAGCTGGGGCGCCGCGAGACCCACCCCAGGCGCATCGCGCATCGTGTGGGCCAGGTCATCGAGCAGGCCGTGGAGGTACTTGCCAAAGCTGTCGACGGGCTCGCCTTTGAGGCGCAGCCGCGGGTCGCCCAGCATCGCGATGGGTTTGATGCTCATGGTCGGCCGAGTATATCGGAGGTCACAGGAGCGACTCCGGGTCCACGTCCACCGACCACGGTGCATCCGGTCCGCCGTCCAGGAGGGCCACCGGATCAGGCCCGCGCAGGACGACGTTCCAGCGCCACTTGCCGGCTCGCCGGCGGAGGAAGGCCGGGGCCGGTCCGATGACCGCCACGGCGCTCCCCCGCTCCAGCGCCCGTGCTCGGAGCGTGGCCGCCAGCTTCGTCGCGCCCAATTCGGCTGCCTCGGGGTCCTCCAGCCCGATCGTCAGCTTGACCAGCTTGCCGTACGGTGGTGAACCGAAGCGCCGCCGGGAATCCAGCTCGGCATCGTAGAAGGCCGCCGGGTCGGCCCGGGCCACCGCCTGGATCGCCGGATGCTCCGGCTGGTAGCTCTGGATGATGGCCAGGCCGGCTCGATCGCCGCGTCCGGCCCGGCCCACGGCCTGGGCCAGGAGCTGGTACGTCCGCTCGGCGGCCCGCTCGTCGGGCAGGTTCAGGGCGATGTCGGCGCTGACCACCCCGACCAGGGTCACCTCCGGGATGTCCAGGCCCTTGGTCACCAGGCTGGTGCCCACGAGCACGTCGAGGCGACCCTGGCTGAACGCGTCGATCAGGCGCTCGGCAGCACCCTTGCGCTCGACCACGTCGCGATCCAGCCGGCCGATCCGGAGCCCCGGGAAGCGTGCCCGGACCTCGCGCTCGACCCGCTCCGTACCCCCGCCCAGGTAGCGGATCCGGGGTGAGCCGCAGACCGGGCAGCGGCTGGCCATCGGCGCGGCCGTGCCGCAGTGATGGCAGCGCAGGCTCATCCCGGCCTGGTGGAAGACAAGCGGGCGTTCGCACTCGGGACAGGTCTGGACGGCGCCGCAATCCCGGCACATGACCACCGAGGCACTGCCCCGCCGGTTGATGACCAGGATCGCCCGCTCGCCCGACGCGGGATCGAGGGCCGCCAGCTCCTCGCTCAACCGGCTCGAGATCAGGCCGTGGTTACCGGCAGCCAGCTCGGCCCGCAGGTCGACCACCTCGATGACTGGCGGCGTGCCGCTCGGCCGGCTGGGCAGGGCCACCCGTCGCCACGTACCTGCCCGGACCTTTCCGACCGTATCGACCGCCGGGGTCGCACTGCCCAGGACGAGGGCAGCGCCGGCCAGCGCGGCCAGCCGGATCGCGCTGTCGCGGGCCTGCAGGCGCGGCGTCCGGTCGCTCTTGTAGGTGCCCTCGTGCTCCTCGTCGACGATCACCAGGCCCAGGTCCGAGAAGGGGGCCAGCACCGCAAGCCGGGTCCCGACCACCACGTCCGCCGTGCCGGCCCGGACCCGGCGCCATTCATCGGCCCGCTCGCCCTCACCCAGGCCCGAGTGGAGCAGGGCAATCCGGGCATCGAGATCGGCCCGCAGGCGGTCCACGATCGGCAGGGCCAGGGCGATCTCGGGGACCAGCAGGAGGACCGGCCGGCCCAGCTCGAGGCTGGCCGTGATGGCCTCCACGTACACGGCGGTCTTGCCCCCGCCGGTCACCCCGTCGAGCAGGAGGGGCGTGGGATCGTGCGCCTCGAGGGCCTGTCGGATCAGCCCGACCGCCTCGGCCTGAGGCGCGGTCAGGGGCGCGCTGGGCGGACGGCCACCGCGCCGTCCGGCGGCCCGGCTGGCCAGCGGACGACGCGGTCGCTCGCGGACCTCCACCGCCAGCAGGCCCCGCCGGACCAGGCCGGCCAGGGCCGACGAGCCGTGCCGGCCGGTCAGCTCCGGGGCTGCGATCCCGGCCGGAGCGGCAGCCAGCTCGCCCAGCAGGCCAACCTGGCGCGGTCCCAGCGGACGGCCCTCGAGCCGGCCCCCGGCGGTCAGCGCCTGCGCCGCCAGCCGGCCCTCGCCGGTGAGGAAGCCCCAGCGCTCGTAGCGCGGTCCGGCCGTCGCCCCGATCAGGGTCCAGTCCAGGTCGATTGCACCGCGCGCGGCGAGGCTGCGCAGGCGCCGGATCAGGCCGGCCCGGCCTTCCGGTGCCGCAAAGTCGCGGGCAGCCCGTGGGCCGGCCTGGAGCTGCTCGAGGAGGTTCCGGTCGGCCGCGTCGCCCGTAGCGGCGCCCGCTGCCGCCACTGCGTCGGGCCGGATCTCGGCGACGAGCTCGAGCCGTTCGAG
>JBBRIV010000205.1:0-5878 GCA_038220425.1 Candidatus Limnocylindrales bacterium | reverse complement strand
TTCCAGTTGTCGGCAATCCCTTCGTGGCGGGCCTCGTGGGCATGCAGGTCGGCTGACATCTGGGTCCAGGCCGAACGCATCGCCGGATTGCCTGGCGACCAGTTGGGCATGTCGACGTTCTTGCGCAGGGTGACGGTTGGATTGGCCAGGCTGACGGTCAGTGAGTCGGCGCTGCCGCTGTAGACAAAATCCCCGCCCCAGTCGAAGGCCGCGTTCGTGCGCGCCCAGCCGCTGTCGTTGCGATAGGGGCTGTGGGCATCGAGCCAGCCCACGACCACGGCGCAATCCGAGGTCCCGGCCGGCAGGCCGACGGCGTATCGCTGGACCGGCAGGCCCTGGCCACCAGTCGTAGGTCGTTCAGCCGAGGCGAGCAGCCGGTTCACCAGGCTGTTGCCCACCTGGCGCTGGAGCTGGCCGATCAGGCGGCCCTGGATCGCCGGATCCGCTGAGCGGATGGCCGATGCAACGGCGGCCGGCGGTCCGGCGATCCGGAACCCGCTGGAGCATATGCCGGACTCGTCCTCGGTCCGCGGGCTGACATGATGCGATGGATCACGGTGCCGGTGGGCGATCGACGCGGGCGCAGGCATCGGGGCTACTCTAGCGCCGCGAGGATGCCCGGTTCAAGGGCATCCCGTCTCGGCTGATCGGGGGCCCATGGCCGGAACCGTCATCTGCTCGAAGTGTGGCCAGGAGAATGACCCGGCCGAGACGTTCTGCGGGTCGTGCGGCGCATTCCTGGAGTGGTCGGGCCAGAAGGTGGAGGCAGCCGAGCCTGGCCCGCCACCGCTGGCCCCGGGCAAAGGTGCCCAGAGTGAGGGTGCCCAGGGCGAGCTGGCCGGCCTCGCCCGCCCGCGCTCGCCTGAGCCGCAGCAACCGCCCGCGCCGCAGCAGCCGCCCGCGCCGCCGCCGGCGCAGCCGCTAGACCGGCTCCCGCCGGTGCGTCCGCCCGGTTCGGTGCAGCCGCCGCTCGTGTCGCCGGTCCGGCCCGGCCCTTCCACCCGGAGCGTGCCGCCGAGTCCGGCCGACGTGGCCGGCGCGGCAGGGGTCCTGGCCGCGCCCCAGCGGATCCTGGCGCCCGATCCAACGATCTCCTGCCCCAATTGCCAGCGCGCCAACCCGATCGATCGTACCTTCTGCCACTCGTGCGGCACCCTGCTCCGGCCAAAGCCGGCCGACGCAGCCGGGCCGCGCCGAGCTGCCGGCGGCTCGGGTGTCTATCGCCTGGTGTCGATCGTGCTCCTGATCGCGATCCTCCTGGTCGGCTCGTTTCTGCTGACCCGGCTGACGGCCAAGCCGGTTGATACGGGTCCTTCAGGGCGACCGACGCCGTCGCCGACCAAGGCAATGATCGATGGGCCGGCGAGCATCGGACAAGGTTCGATTGGTCCTCTCACCTGGTCCGTCAGCGGGTGACGGCGGCTAGCTCACAACCTCCAGATCCGGTCCCGAATCCGCCGCTCGTGCGGCCCAGTCGCCCGGTCCGCGGGCGCCTGCGCCGGATCCTCCTCGACACGACGCCGCTGCGCGAGCATCGCGACTTCCGGTTGCTCTGGTTCGGCCAGGTAGTGACCGGGATGGGCAACCAGATCACCCGGATCGCGCTGCCCTTCCAGGTCTATGTCCTGACCGGCTCGACCCTGGCCATCGGTGCCCTGGTCCTGGCTCAGCTGATCCCGATCCTGGTCTTTTCGCTGGGCGCCGGCTCGGTGGCCGATGCGGTCGACCGGCGCAAGCTGCTGATGGCCACCCAGGTGGGCATGGCCCTGACCAGCCTGGCCCTGGTTGCCCTCGCCGTGGTCCCTGCGCCGCCGCTCATCGCGATCTTCGGGGTGGCCTTCGTGGCGGCCGGCCTGAGCTCGGTTGATGGTCCGACTCGCTCCGCGGCGATTCCGCGGCTGGTCAGCTCCGGCCATCTGCCGGCGGCGATTGCCCTGAACCAGCTCAACTACCAGACCGCCTCGGTCGTCGGACCCGCTATCGGCGGCCTGCTCCTGGCCACGGTCGGGTTGGCCGGCGCGTATGCCGTGGATGTCCTGACGTTCGGGGCCTCGCTGGCGGCTCTCCTCGTGATTGCGCCGTTGCCTCCGGCGGGGCCGGTCACCCGGCCGGGCATCGCAGCGATTCGCGAGGGCCTGCGCTACGCGGCCGATCGACGGATCATCCTGTCGACCTTCGCAATCGACCTCGTGGCGATGATCTTCGGGATGCCCACGGCCCTCTTCCCGGTCCTTGCCCTGGACGTCTTCAAGGTGGGCCCCATCGGGGTTGGCCTGCTGGCTGCCGCGCCGGGTGTCGGTGCCTTCCTCGGAGCGCTCCTGTCAGGCTGGGTGTCGCGCGTCCAGCGAACCGGCCGGGCGGTGGCCCTGGCTGTGATCGTGTGGGGCCTGGCCATCGCCGGCTTCGGATTGGCGACCTTCTCGTTCCCTCTGGCCCTGGTCCTGCTGGCGATCGCCGGCGCCGCCGACGTCCTGTCGGCGGTCTTCCGCTCCACGATCATCCAGCTCGAGGCTCCCGACGAGCTGCGCGGACGGGTGATGTCGATCCACATGCTGGTGGTCACCAGCGGCCCGCGGATGGGCGACCTCGAGGCGACCGGCGTGGCTGCCCTGTTCGGCGCCCAGTTCTCGGTTGTGTCGGGCGGTCTGCTGTGCCTGGTTGGCGTGGCCGCCGTTGCCCGGGTCTTTCCCGAGCTGTGGCGCAATGTGATGGCCGCCCGCGAGTGATGGGGCAGGGGAGCGCTCAGAAGGTGACGATGCTGCGCAGCTCGTCACCCGAGCGCAGCCGGCCAAAGGCGTCCTCGATTCCCTCGAGACCGATCCGTCGCGAGATCAGCCGGTCAATCGGAAGCCGGCCGGCCAGGAACAGTTCGGCGTAGCGCGGGAAGTCGACGGCTGCCTCGGCGAAGCCGTAGTTGCTGCCCAGGATCGAGCGGCTGCCGTCGACGAAGGGGAAGACATCGAACGAGGCCCGGACGCCGAACGGGGTCATCCCCACGAGGACGGCCGTGCCCCCGGGCGGCAGGAGCCGGATGGCCTGGTCGATGGTGGCTGTCAGGCCGATCGCCTCGAAGGTGAAGTCGGGCCCGGTCTCCGTGCTCGCCCGGATCTGGGCATCCGTCGCAGCCGGGTCGGTTCCGGCCAGGACGGTAGCGGTGGCGCCCAGCTCGCGGGCCAGGTCGAGCTTGGCCGGCATTCGGTCCACCGCCACGATCTGGCCGGCTCCGGCGAGGACCGCGCCCATGACCACGGACAATCCGACGCCGCCAAGGCCGATCACGACCACGCTTGCCCCGACCGGAACGCGGGCGGTCTTGGTTACCGCACCGACACCGGTCGAGACACAGCAGCCGATCAGGGCGGCGACCTCGGGCGGCGTGCCGGCGGGCATCGGGATGGCGGCACTGGCCGGCACGACGGTCGCCTCAGCCATGGTCCCAATTCCGCAATAAGGCGAGATGTCCGAGCCGTCGGATCGATGGAGTCGGGTTGAGCCATCGCTCAGCCGATGCCGGCTGGAGCCGGAATTCGAGCACAACCACTGCCGACCAGCCAGGCATGCAGGGCACGTGCCGCAGGGGGCGTACCAGCTCAGGGCGACCAGCTGGCCGACGCGCAGGCCGGTCGCCTCCGGGTCGACCCCCGGCCCCACGGACTCGACGACCCCGGCGCCCTCATGGCCGATCACGAACGGGCCGGGCCGGGGCCATTCGCCGTCGCGCAGGTGGAGATCCGAGTGGCACACCCCGCTGGCCTGGATCCGGACGCGCACTTCGCCATCCCGGGGCTCGTCGAGGATCAGGTTCTCGATCGCGATGGGCTGACCGGGCTGCTGCAGGACGGCGGCGCGCATCAGCTCAGTGTGCCGGACATGACGAAGCCCGGTGCCGCACTGGCGCCGGGCTTCGACCGATGCTCAGACATCGAAGGACTAGCCGACGGTGTTGGTCGCCTTGACCACCATCGTATGGGCGAAGATGTCGTGCCAGCCCTGCTTGGTCGGGCTCGAGTAGGTGGTGTAGATCAGGTAGATCAACCAGCCCAGAGCCGCAAGCACGATCAGGATGCCCAACAGCGGGAACGGATTGAACGCCTGGGCGACGGAGAATGGCGCGCCAAGGGCGATCCAGCGCTTGATCGCCTGGTCCTGGGTCAGGGTGGCGCCGGTGCCGGCATCACCGATCTGCATCCCGAGGGCCTGCATGCCGATCGTGGCTCGGCGCTTGGTCCAGGTGTAGATGAAGTAGCCGCCGCTGATGGCGAGGCCAATCGCGGCCGTGACGATCCCCACAATCGGGTTGTAGTCGACCGTGAGAGTCTGCAGGTTCACGGTTGAGGCATGCAGGCCAACCGCCGCCAGGATGATCGCAACGACGAATCCGACGATGAAAAGAATGATCGCATCAATGATGTACGCGATCGCGCGGTTCGGAACGTCGGCGTAGACGAAGCCCTTCGGTCCTGGCTGCACCGGTGGGGGTGGGGGCGCACTCCAGCCGGACGTCGGTCCCGTCGGCGCGCCCTGGCCGCCGGTCGATCCACTCTGGTCCATCGTTCCTCCCTGATGGGGATATGTCGCGAACGCGGACCCTCCTCGCTCGCCGTCCAGAGCATACGCATTCTGCACGCAGTCCACCAGACCAAACGTCATGAAATTCCGGCCGAGTTTGGCGGCTCGGCGGTGCTTCGACGCACCGCTCAGGCGGCGACCACCTGGTTCCGGCCGGCGCCCTTGGCCATGGCCAGGCCAACGTCGCAAGCTCCCAGCAACTCGCGCAGGCTGTCGGTTGGACCCAGCTCCGCGCAACCGGCCGAGACTGTGGCCGACAGGCGCTCGCCCGAGGCGCCCCGGAAGGTCTGCTCGGCAAAGGCCAGCCGGACCTCCTCGGCGATCCGGAATGCGTCCTCGCGCCCGGTACCGTCGAGGATCGCCACGAACTCCTCGCCGCCGTAGCGGGCAACCAGGTCACTCGCCCGGAAGCGCTCGAGCAGGAGCTTGCCGAACGCGCGCAGGACCGCGTCGCCCGTCTGGTGCCCGTGGAGCTTGTTGAATGCCCCGAATTCGTCCAGGTCGAACATGATCGCGGCGAGCGGCGGACGGTCGGCCACCGGCAGCCGCCAACGGGCCGCGACCGTCCGCTCCAGGCTCGGCTCGAAATGGCGTCGATTGAACGTGCCAGTCAGGGAGTCGCGGATAGACGCTTCCATCACCTCTGCATGGAGCTCGGCATTGGCGATCGCCAGGGCGACCTGCGCACCCAGCATCTGGACCATCTCCAACTCGAGCTCGCTGAAGTGCTGTGACGAGCTGTAGCGGATGAGCGTGATCGCGCCGATCACCACGTGCTCCCTGATCAGGGGAATGGCCAGGCTGGCCATGACGTCAGGAGTGACGGCGTCGGCGGTCGCGGCCGGCAGGCTGCGCCGGTCATAGGCGTCATCGACGACCGGCGCGCGGTCGCGGATGGCCCGGCCGGCCGTCCCCTCGCCGAGTCGGATCTCGGCACCCAGGTAGGCCGGGTTGCCGCCGTTGAAGGCGCGCAGCCGGTAGCTGCCGTCCTGCCGGTCGAGGAGGGTCAGCACGGCAATGTCGGCCCTCACGACCTCGGTCAACCCGGCCACGATCCGTTCGTTCAGGATCGTGCCGTCGAGGCTCGAGTTGATCGCCGCCCCGAAGTTGACGACGCGCTGGAAGAGCCTGGCCCGCTCGGCGAGGCGACGTCGCTCGCGATCGAGGGTGAGGGCCGAGGCGAGTCGGTCGGCCACCAGCCGAATGACCTCGAGATCGCGCTCGTCGAGCACGCGTTGATCGGACTCGATGTTCAGGATCCCGAGCAGCTCCT
Organism: Candidatus Limnocylindrales bacterium; assembly: GCA_038220425.1. Classification (GTDB taxonomy): domain Bacteria; phylum Chloroflexota; class Limnocylindria; order Limnocylindrales; family CSP1-4; genus Palsa-1033. The sequence goes on along the minus strand of JBBRIV010000205.1, from coordinate 36 downwards.
GGGACCCCACGATCGGGACGCAGATCTCACACGTGA
>JBBRIV010000204.1:0-5894 GCA_038220425.1 Candidatus Limnocylindrales bacterium | reverse complement strand
GGTTGCCCGCTACGCCGACATCTGGAACATCGCGGGTGACTTGGACGAGGTTCGCCACAAGGAGGCGGTTCTCCGCGAGTGGTGCGACCGGGTCGGCCGCGACGAGCGCCAGATCGAGCGGTCGCTGGGCGTCGGGCCGGTGGTCATTCGAACCGGCCTGGCTCGTGCCCGCGAGGTGGCCCTGGCGATCGGCGCTCACAACGGCGACTGGGACGAGCCGATGCTGCTGGGCTCCCCGGACCAGATCTTGGATCGCCTCGCCCCGTTCGTCGAAATGGGCTTTCGGACGTTCCACTACGACCTGCCGGCACCCTTCGATCGGGAGACCCTCGAGCGTTTCGTAGGCGAGGTTAAGCCCGCACTGGAGTCCATCGCCGCCGGGCAGGGGCCCGGGTGACGGTGGTTCCGGGCGACGCCGAGTTGCTCCGGGCGCTCCATTCGGCCCTGGAACCGGAGCGGGTGTCGACCGATCTGGCCAACCGGCTGGCCTACGCCCGGGATGCCTCGCCGCTGGCCCTCAAGGCGGCCGCCGGCGGCCACAGCCCGTACTTGGCCCGGGCCGTGGTCTGGCCCCAGACGACCAGCGAGGTCCAGGCGGTGGTTCGGGCTGCCGGCACGATGGGTGTCGCCCTGACGCCGTACGGCGGCGGGTCGGGGATCGTGGGCGCGGGTCTGGCCGATCCGGACGGGATCATCGTGGACATGAAGCGACTGGACCGGATCCGGGCGATCGATCCCATCTCGATGACGGCCACCGTCGAGGCGGGCATCCTGGGCGCGGTCCTAGAGGACCGGCTCAATGCCCAGGGCCTGACCTGCGGCCACGTTCCGCAGTCGATGAACTCATCGACGCTGGGCGGCTGGATCGCCCATCGCGGGGCGGGCGCGTTCTCGACGAAGTACGGCACGGTCCAGGACCTGGTCCTGTCGGTGGAGGTGGTCCTGCCCAGCGCCGAGCTGGTCCAGACGCGGACAGTGCCCGCGTCGGCGGCCGGGCCGGACCTGGCCGCCCTGTTCGTGGGCGCCGAGGGTGCCCTGGGGATCGTGACCGCGGCCACCGTCCAGGTCTTTCCCATGCCCGCAGCTCGGGTCCACCGGGCGTTTGCCATCGACTCGTTCGGGGCCGGCCTGGAAGCGGTCCGGCGGATCGTCCAGCGTGGCTTGCGACCGGCCGTGGTCCGACTGTATGACCCCGTCGAGGCGAGCGACCGGTTCGCCGGCAGCGTCAGCCCGGGATCGTCGGTCCTGCTCCTGGTGGCCGAGGGCGACCCGGTCCTGACCGGCCTGACGATCAGCGAGGCGGAGGTTGAGGTCCGCGGGCTGGGTGGCATAGAGCTGGGATCAGCGGTTGGCGAGGCCTGGCTGGCCGAGCGGACCAGCACGGCTGGCCTGTGCCGGGTCCTGGCCACCCCGGCCGGGATTGCCGACGCCCTGGAGGTTGCCAACGTGTGGTCCCGCCTGGCGGCCACCTACGATCGGATGATGGCGGCGATGGGCGACGTGATCGGCCCGGCCGGCCGGGTGTACGGGCACGGTTCGCACTTCTACCACTCCGGCGGCAACCTGTACCTGATCTTTGAGGTCCAGGCAGACCAGCCAACCGACGTGGCCCGGGTCTACCACGACGTCCTGGCCGCAGCCTTCAATGCCTGCCTCGCCGAGGGCGGCACGCTGACCCACCACCACGGGGTGGGCCGGACGAAGCAGGAGTGGTTGGCCCGCGAGTGGGGCCCCGGCGGTGTGGGCCTGTGGCGGGCGGTCCGGACGGCGATCGATCCCGAGGGCCGCATGAACCCGGGCACGATGCGTGCCTGATTCCGAGGGGCTGGTCGAGGCCGTCGATCGGTGCGCCTATTGCCACGACCAGTGCCTGGCCGGCACGCCCGAGCTGCTCGCCACGAGGAACCAGTCGGCGGCGGTCTCGCGGGTCGCCATCGCGCTTCGAACGCGCCGTCTCGATGGCCGGCCGTGGGACGCCGGGCTGGCCGAGCGGGTCTTCCTTGGCCTCAACGACGGCCTCCAGTTCGAGTCGTGCATCTACCGGCGCGAGGGCCATCGGATCGAGCCCTACATCCGGGCGGCCCGGGCCGAGGTGATCGCGGCCGGGTTGGCGCCGCCATCGGTGGCCCGGGTCCAGGACATGCTCGGCGCGACGGGTAACGTGTTCGGACTTGTGGAGGTGGTCGGCGAGCCGCTGGTCTCCGTCCCAGGCACGCCCATCCTGGTCCACGATGCCGCCAGCCGGGCGCTCAATCCGGCCGGCCTGCGGGCCGCCCGGGAGCTGTTACGCCGGGTGGACGGCCGGCTGTCGGAGCTGCCGGTGGCCAGCTGCGGAGCGGTCGAAGCCGACCTGGGACTGGTGGACCATGCCCGCCGGGCTGCCGGCCTCATGCTCGCGGCCCTCGACGGGCTGCCGCCGGGGCCGGTCGTGACGACCGACGCGACGGTCGCCCTGACGATCCTTGCTGCTGAGCGCAGCCTTGGGCGGCCCGTGAATCGCTCCGTGGCCCACCTCAGCCAGTATCTCGCCGGCCATCCAGCCCTGCCCCGGCCTGGCCGCCCGGTCGAGATACAGGTGGCGTATCACGACTCCGGCCCCCTGGCCCGCGGCTTGGGTCTCACCGCAGAGCCACGGGCCTTGCTGGCCGCCGTCGTTGGCGGGGGCTTGCGCGATGCGGTCCCGACCGGCCGACGGGCCAGCAGCGATGGACCGCTGGCCGGTTATCCCCGACCGGACGTGGCATTGACCATGGCCCGGGCCCGCCTGGCTGAGCTGGCCGAGACCGGTGCCGAGGCCATCGTGACGGCAGGTCCGTACAGCCTCCGCAACCTGCGCGCCGCCGACCCCGGGCTGCCGGTGGTTGACCTGTGGTCTTTCCTGGCCGCCGGCTGGAGCACCGAACCGGATTTCGCCCTAGCCGGATTACTGGCATCCTCGCGTTCAGCCATAGAAGGGGTTTGAGATGCGCATTGCGTTGCTCGGCGCGGGCCGAATCGGGGCACTTCACGGCAAGCTCCTGGCCGCCGACGATCGGGTCGACGAGGTGATCGTGGCCGACGTGGATGCGGGCCGGGCACGGGACGTCGCGGCAGCGATCGGCGGGCGGGCAGCACCGGACATCGAGTCGGCAATTGCTGCAGCCGACGCCGTCGTGGTGGCCACGTCGACCGACGCCCACGCCCGCCTCGTCCGGGCCGGCGTTGCCCGGGGCGTGCCGGTCTTCTGCGAGAAGCCCCTGGCCTTCGACCTCGACGAAACGATCGGCCTGGTCGAGCTGGTCGAGCGAACCAGCGCGGTGGTCCACGTCGGCTTCCAGCGCCGCTTCGATGCCGCCTACGTCCGGGCCCACGAGATGGTCCGCAACGGCGAGCTCGGCACGGTCTACCTGGTCAAACTGATCGCCCACGACCATGAGCCGCCGCCAGATGCCTACATTCCCCTGTCGGGCGGCCTGTTCCGGGACTCGTCCATCCATGATTTCGACGCCCTGCGCTGGGTCACCGGGGTCGAGGTGGAGGATGTCTACGCCGTCGGCTCGGTTCGGGTCGCGCCGGTGTTCGCCAAGTACAACGACGTCGATACCGCGGCGGTGATCATGCGCCTCACCGACGGCACCCTGGCCGTGCTCAGCCAGACCCGCCACGACCCGCGCGGCTACGACATCCGGATGGAGTTGACCGGCTCGCTCGACAGCGTGGTGATGGGCCTCGGCCGGCAGACGCCGTTGCGCTCGCTGGAGACGGACGCGCCCCTGCCGCGCGAACCCTGGAGCACGTTCCTGACCCGCTTCGAGGCGGCCTACCGGGCGGAGCTGCTGGCCTTCCTGCAGGTCGCCCACGGCGAGATTGCCAGCCCGTGCACCGCCCGCGACGCGATGCAGGCAATGCGCATCAGCATGGCCGCCGGCCAGTCGCGCAGCGAGGGCCGCCTCGTCCGAATGTCCGAGATCGCCACCGCCGGCTGATCAGCGCTACCTGGGGCGGAGGGCTCCGCTCTCGGTCTCTACGCCTTCCACGTGGAGGCGCCACAGCCCCGGGTACCAGGCGCCCACGACCAGCAGCGACACGATCGTCAGGACACCCCCGGCGGCCAGGGTGAGCGGGGCTCCGAGCGCCTCGGCGACACCTCCGGCCAGCAGGCTGCCGATGGGCGACACGCCGATCGAGGTCAGGACGTAGATGCTCACGATGCGGCCCCGCAGTCGGGCCGGTGCGAGCAGCTGGATGAGCGTGTTCGTGCTCGTGTAGTAGGCGACCTGGGAGGCGCCCAGGACGGCCAGCGCGATGCACGTCAAGAGCTCGATGCGCGACAGGGCAAAGACGGACACAGCCAGGGCCATCATCGACAGGCCGATCGCCAGGGTCCGGCCATTCGCTCCACCCCGACGCCGGAAGGCGACGGCGAGCGCCCCGGCCAGGGCACCGATGCCGACGGACGCCGTGAGCAGGCCGAGCCCGGCCGCGCCGATCCCCAGCTCGTCGGCAAAGATCGGCATGAGGGTCAGGTATGGCAGGACAAAGATGGCCGGGGCTATTGCCAGGAGCAGCAGCGCGAGCAGCGGGCGGCGCCGACGGACGTAGTCGAAACCCTCACCCAGGTTTGCCCAGAGGCCGGCCCGGGCCTGCTCGACCGCCGCCTCGGTGGGCATCCGGATGGCCACCAGGGCCACGATGACCGCGACGAAGCTGGCCGCGTTCAGCCAGAAGCTGGGCGCCTCGCCGGCAATCCCGATGAGCACGCCGGCAATGGCCGGACCCAGGATCCGGGCCAGGTTGAACTGGGCACTGTTGAGGGCGATGGCATTGCCCAGCGCGGCCCGCCCGACGAGGTCGGGGATGATCGACTGGAAGGCCGGCCCGGCCAGGGCGTTGGCAATCCCGGCCAGGCCGGCCAGGACCAGCACCTGCCAGAACAGGATCGAATCGGTCTGGACCAGGACCGCCAGGATCCCGGCGAAGATCGCCAGGCCGACCTGGGTCATCAGCAGGAGGCGGCGCTGGTCGATGCTGTCGGCCAGGGCGCCGGCATACAGGGTCAGGACGAGGGCCGGGGCACTGCCGATGAACGAGGCGAGCCCCAGCAGTCCGGCCGACCCGGTCAGGCGCAGGACCAGCCAGCCCAGCGCCGTGATCTGCATCCACGTCCCGATGTTCGAGATGAACGTGCTGGCCAGGAAGATCCGGTAGGTGGGATTGGCCAGGGCCGGCAGGCGCGCCGGCTTGCGCAGTGGCTCGCCCTCGCTCTGGCGCTCGCCCTCGCGCTCGCTTGGGGGCGTGCTCGGCGGCGTGGATTGGCTGGGCAGGTGCGCCACGGGCCCCAATTGTAGCGAGCAGTCCGGTCGGCTCGGTGGGGCGCCCGCGGCTCTGCGCGTGGCGCCGCCGCGTGGTCAGGCTGGTCGCGACGCGGGTGGCCCCGGCGTTCCTGCCAGGCGACAAAAGCGCCCGATTCGGGCTCGTTTACGGGCCGCGACCGCGGCGCTCCCGCCGATTTCGGCGGACCCCACGCACGAGTCAGCTGAAACGAGGCGTCGTGGAGGTCGCCCTGTGGCCCAAACCACCCGCCGTTGCCGCCTGAGGATCCATTCCTACGCGGTTTGTCGCCTCCCAGGAACCAGCGGCGGCGGCCGGGACCGCCAACCGGCGGCGGAACCACTGGCCGGACAGGGCCTGATGCCCCGCGCGGACGAATGGCCAATTGCCCCGGCTGTCCGGCTGTCGCACGATGACTCAATGAGAGGTTGGCTCGGTCGGTCCATCCCGGGGGTTGTCGTCGCGGTCGTCGCAGTTGTTGGCACCGGGTGCATGCCGACCAGCGAGATCCGGACGGGCACCGACGGCCTGCGCACGTTCACGGCAATCCACGAGATTGACGGGACCAAGGTTGTCTGCACAGC
>JBBRIV010000203.1:0-5977 GCA_038220425.1 Candidatus Limnocylindrales bacterium | reverse complement strand
CTCCATCTCCTCGGCCTTGCCTGCGGCGGTCCGGTCCACCGCGAGGTGTTCCTGGTGTCCCTGTGGCCGGACACCGACCCCGAGACGGCCGCCCGGCTGCTCCACGTGGCGATTTCGAGCCTGCGCACAGCCCTCGAACCGGGCACGCCCCGGGGCGGGGGAGGGCTGATCCGGCGCGAGGGCGACGCCTATCGCCTGGGCCTGGTAGCCGGATCCGAGATCGACCTCGTGGTGTTCGAGGCCACCCTCCGACAGGCGGCCCAGGAGCAGGCCGCGGGCAATCGCGACGCGGCCGCCGATGCCCTGCGCACGGCCTTGGAGCGCTACGGCGGCGAGCTCCTGCCCGAGGACGGCCCGGCGGAGTGGGTGGTCGAGGCCAGGGACCGGGCCCGGCTGGCCGCCGTCGGCGCGGCCCGAACCCTGGCCGAGCTACGCTCGACGGCCGGCGACCATGCCGGCGCCAGCCTGGCCTGCCTGCGCGGCCTGGCGATCGATCGCTTCGATGACGGCCTGTGGCGGCTACTGGTCGATGCCCACGAGCGGGCCGGCGACCGGAGCGCCGCCCACCGAGCCCGGCGCGGCTACGAGCAGATGCTCAGCGACCTGGGCATCGACCCCCGGTCCGAGATGATCCGGGTGTCGGTCCCTGATGGCTATGCCGGCAGTGCCTTGTCGGCCGGCGCCTGATCAGGGCCGCGGCCTGCGGCTAGGTGGCCGTCTCGCCCGCTGGCGGATCTGGCTTGGCCTCGGGCGGGTCAACTGCCGGAGCGGCCGAGGGGGCAGCGGCGGGCTCGGTCCGGGTGGCCCGAGCGCCGCGCCCACTTCGGCCGACCACTTCGATCGTATGCGGGACGTGGGCGGGCTTGGCCGTGGCCACGACTGCCTCGAGGCGGACCAGGCTGACCGCGTTCGGGTCGTCCACGGTGACCCGCACGCGGAGGCTCGGGGCGGCCGTGCCTGGGATCGTTCCGCCCGCCTTGGGACTCCAGGCCGCCGCCCCGTTGTCCTCAATTGCGACCTCGCCGCCGGTGTAGATGGCGACCTGCGCGGCCAGGCCGGACACCGTCCCCCGGGACCGGTACAGCTGCGCCGCATCGGCCACCAGCTGGCGCCGTCGCTCGATTGGCCACGTCTCGTCGAGGGACACCCCGACCCAGCCGGCCAGCCACTCGAGGAAGTCATCCGGGGCGAGAGCGGGGTCCAGGTACGACGCAAGCCCGTCCAGGCTGGCGAAGATCGGGCTGAGCACTTCGTCGAGCGAGGCGGTCAGGCGCTGGGCGAACGCGTCCTCCTGGTAGAGGGCGGGCAGGGCGGCACCCAGCGGGTGAGGACTGGCCAGGCCGGGGACCAGGCCGCGCATGTCAGGCGCCCTCGACCAGGAGCTGATGTTCGTAGGAGAAGACGAGCGCGTTGGGGTCGAGATCCAAACGAGTGACCGCCTGGCCGCGCTGGCCGGTGATCGGATCGGCCCCGAACAGGCGTACGTCCTCGACGAGCTCCAGGCCACGCACGCTCTGGAGCACGGCGTACACCTCGCCGACCTGGACCGGCCGGCCGAACGGCCAGCCGGCGCCATCTGGGCCGCCGCTGATCGGATGGAAGTAGGTGTACAGCGCCTCGAGGGCGGCTTCCTGGAGCCGGGTCGGGTTCGTCCGGGCACGGGCCCGCAGGCGAGCGACCACGGTGATCCCGCGATAGGCCGGCGGCTCGGTCAGGACCCGTACGCCGATCACCCGGCACTCGTCGAGCCGTCGCGAGATCTTCTCGAGGGTGTCATCCGAGGGGACCAGTTGTTCGAAGTTGAGCCGGCCGGCCTGGCTGGTTGCCGCCGGGACCACCAGGACCCGGACCGAGCCGGCATCGACGCCTTCACCGGCGGGCACGGCCCGGACGCGGGCCACCTCGGGCGCCGCCTCGATCGCGAGCTGCTCGTAGTCCTCGGTGGTGACCGCCCGGCCGCGCGTCCGGAGGACGATCGGACCACGCACCTTGGCATTCTCGATGTCTTCGCCGTCGACCCCCTCCGAGCCGGCCCGGCGGTTTTCCACGCGGCTCACGTACGGGATCGATGACTTGAGCGTGTCGATTGCCTTCGCGGCGACGTTGCCCTGGTGCCCGCCGCCGGTGTAGTAGATCTGGACCGAGAGCTGGGCACCCTTGGCCGGGACGGCCCCGTATTGCCGGAACGATCCGTCCTCCAGGCGCACCCCCGGGCCGAGGAGGAGCTCCCCGGCCGCTGCGTCCAGCACGAAGTGGTGATCGCTGGGACCGCTGTCAGCGAACGTGCCGACCTGCTGCCAGTCGAGCCAACCGTCGTCATCACTGACCTGCAGGACCGCCGGCCCGCTTCCCGGGACGACCGGCCGGCGCTTCAGCTGGAAGCGCTGACCGGGCACTCCCGCCGAGACGCCGATCAGCTCGTCATGGACGACCTCGGCGTTGACCGCGACGCTGGTCCCGCCGATCGTGAAGGCCGCCAGGCCGCGGATGCTGGGGGACGCGCTGTAGGCCGGCTGGTCCTGCTCCGGCTCGACGATCCGGGCCCGGACCCAGCCGGCCCGCTGCTTGTCGATGACCGACGCCGTATGGCTGGCCGGGACATGCAGGACGATGTCGCCGTCCCGGTTCAATCCGCCGGTTCCGTCGTGATCGACCTCGCAGGCCGTCCAGCCCGCGCCATCCCAGGCCTCCCAGACCAGGGGCGGGCGATCCGGGTCCACGCCCACGCCCTCGATCGAGGCCTTGATCCGGAGGGTGACCGCGCACGATGGCACCGCTTCAGTCAGGCCCACCATCAGGGCATCGCCGGGCTTGGGCGGCGTGTCGAAGCACAGGAAGCCGGTGCCCTTGTCCAGGGCGGCCGAGCTGTCCCGGAACTGGCGGCCGTCCACGATCGAGCCGGGCTTGACCAGCGCGCACGGAATGATCGCGAGCTCGTCCAGGGTGGTGAACACGATCGCGGCGTCGGCATCGGTGCGCACCGTCGCGACCTGGGTGGCAGCAGCGATTCGAACCGTCTCCGACTGGGCCGCGCTCAGCCAGAAGGTGATCGCCGCCCGGGCCGCGATCGGCGGGAACAGGCGCACCCCGAGCAGCTCCAGGAACTTCACGTAGTGTCGGTCGGGAACCCGGTTCAGCCGGTACAGGAGCTGATCGGTCATCCACGCAAACAGCTCGATCAGGGTGACCCCCGGGTCGGACACGTTGTGGTCGGTCCACTCCGGCGAGCGCTGCTGGACGAGCCGCTTGGCGTCGTCAACCAGGTCCTGGAACCGGCGATCGTCGAGATTTGGGACGGGCAGGGCCATGGTCAATGCGCTCCAGACTGGCAGGGGCGGTGGGTCGCGGTCACGGCTCGACCGGGATCACGTAGAACGGGAAGACGAGGTTGCGCGGATCATTCGAGTTGGTGATCGTGTAGCGCACGTCGATGTAGAGCAGGGCCGGATCGTCGGCGGCGATCTCCACCACGACGTCGACCACGTCGATCCGGGGCTCCCAGCGACGGAGTGACGCCCGGACTTCGTAGGCGATCCGGCCGGCGGTGGTCGCGTCCGTCGGGGCGAAGATGTAGTCGTGGATCCCGCAGCCAAACTCGGGTCGCATCGGGCGTTCCCCGAAGGCGGTCCCCAGGATCAGCCGGATGCTCTCCTCGATCTCGCGCTCGTGGCGAACCAGGGCAATCCCGCCGGTGGCATCGGTGCGCAGCGGGAACGCCCAGCCAGCGCCGATGAACTCGTTGCTCATGGTGGGCGTCCTCTTAGCCGATCAGGACGTTGCTGACGGTGGGCGGGATCTGGCCGGGCGCCACGCAGCAGGTCGCCGTCGACTGGGCTGTTGCGGCGGCCTTGCCGTCGATCAGCACCGTGACGCTGCCGGTGACCACCTGACCGACTTGCATGATCGGGACCAGGAATGGGTCCGACGGGTGCAGCCCGACGTGGGGCGGCGCGTTGTAGCCGGTCGAGCCCATCAGGGCGGCGGGCTTGCCACCGATCAGCACGGTCGTCGACAGGCCGACGGTCAGCGGCGCGGAGAACGGCATCGGCGGGGCCGGGATCGGCGCGCCCAGCGGACCGATGATCAGGTGATTCGGGCAGATGCCTGTCACCTTGTCGCCCATGACGATGGCTGGGGATCCCACATCGCCCTCCTAGTTGAGCTTGATCATCTGGCCGGACAGCTCTACGACGGCGCTGCTCTCGATCTTGACCCCGGCCCTGCCGCTCAGCGACAGCGAGCCCTGGGAGGTCAGCTTCATATCCCCGGTCGACTCGATCACGATCTTGCCGTCGCTGACCACGTGGAGCTCCCCGGCGGATTCCTTGAGGGCGATCCGGATCTTGCCGTCGCTGCTGATCAGGGCGATTCCCGAGGCGTCATCACCGTCCAGGAAGATCAGCTTGTGGCCCTTGCGCGAGATCAGCCCGCGCCGCTTGACCTTGCCGTGATCGAGCAGCCCGGAGCCCAGGTTGGGCTTGTCGATGCCGTTGTACAGCCCGCCGATTACGTACGGCTGCTGGATATCGCCGAAGCCGAAGCCGACCAGGACCTCATCGTCCACCTCGGGCAGGAAGACCGCCCCGCTGTTGGGGCCGGCGCCCAGCTGGGAGACGGGCGCCCAGCCCGACTCGAAGGTATCGGACAGCCACGGAAAGCGGAGCTTCACCCGGCCCTGGTTCTCCGTGTCGTTGTTGTCAGTGACGATCGCGATGACCAGGCCATTGATCGGATTTGGCCGGCCGCTGTTGGCCCCGTTCGACCCGCCGGCCAGGCCCAGTAGCGAGCGCTCCGCCCGGCCGTTGACCCGGAACTCCGTCCGGTAGCCGTCCTCGTCGAAGACGTGCCGGGCCTGGCTCAGGGTGTACTTGCCGGCGAATGCATCGGCGACCGCCGCCACGCTCACGGCGGCGCCGGCCTGCAGCTTGGGGTTGCCCCGGGCGGTTCCCTCCGCCTCGGCATATGCGCTGCCGATCTGCTCCGCGACGGTTGCTGCGCCCAGGTCGACCTCGGTCTGGGTTGATCGGGGCCGGTCGGCCACGAGGTAGGTCGGCGAGCCGAACAGGCCGGCCAGCGAGCCTGGGCTGGAGCCGAGGTTCACTCCGATCGTGCCGGCCTGGGCGACCCCCTTGAGGGCCTTCTTGCCCATCGGATCCCAGCCATTGAACTGGACTGAGCTGACCTGCTCCGACGAGGTCACCCGCGGCCGGAACCTGAGGAGCTTCTGGCCAAACACGAGCTGGAGCGGATTGGACGAGTTGGCGTCGCCCGGGTCGGGCGCGTCGGAGGCGGGGGTGGGCTTCCGGAAGTTGAACTTCCCGTCGTTGACCGAGATCTCGAAGCCGATCGCCCGGGCCCGGACGCTCAGGAACTCCCAATCGGACAGGTTGGCCTGGGCGACCCACTCGTGAACGGCCCCGGAGTCATCGATGACGCCAACGGTCAGACCGGCTCGGCTGGCGACGACCTGGGCGATGTCAGAGTCCTTCTGATTGAGATAGGTGGCCGTCTGGCGGCCGCGCTGGAGCCGGTGCGACAGCTCGTAGCCACGGACCATGATCCGGCTGTCGCCCGCTTCGTACTCGCCGCCCAGCGAGGTGACCTCGCCGGAGATCAGGGCCTCTGCCTGGCGGCTGTCCAGCGCGGTGCCCTTGATCTGGATCCTGGAGCCGATCTTGATCCGGGCCCGGTCCAGGACGTCGCCGTCGTGATCGTTGAACACGATCAGGAAGGTCCCGGGCAGAAGCAGATGGCTGTCGACCACCACCTGCTCGACGCGCGGCTCGACGGCGTCATCCAGGGGACTGCCGTCCACCTCGATGTCGGCCCGGGCGAACTGGCCGGCATCAGGCATCGCCGTTGCCCGCCAGGAGGCGGGCAGCTTCGCCCGCGCTCGGGATCAGGATCGAGCTGCCCGCCACCAGCCGGAGCGGATCGTCGATTCCGTTGAACAGCGCCAGGCTCCGCCACAGGGCCG
>JBBRIV010000202.1:0-5983 GCA_038220425.1 Candidatus Limnocylindrales bacterium | reverse complement strand
ACCACGGGCCTGGCGCTCATGCTCGGGTGGGTTGTGGTCCGGCTGCCGCGTCGGCCGCGCCCGGCCTTCCTGCTGAGCACGGCTGTTGTGGCAGCGATCTTCTACGTCGTGATGACCGCGACCACGTATGGCTGGTTGGTGCTCAACTACGAGGCGGCGCTGGCACCTCCGCCCCCGTCCGTCCATGTCGTGGGCGGCTCGGGCTCAAATTGGTTCCTCGTTGGGATCGTCTTCGGCGTTGGGGCGGCCCTCTGCGCGTCGCTGGTCGGCGGGCTGGCGCTTGCCGTACTTGGCCGCGTGCGAGCCCTGGCCATCTTGCCGGGCATGGTCGTCGGATACGGCGGCATCTTCCTCGGGTTCATGGTGTTCGAGAACCTGTTCCACACGAGCGTCGCCTAGGTCGCCCACGGGCCCGATTCAGTGATGTCGGGTTCGGAGGACCGTCAGCCACCCCTCGACGGCCGAACATCCTCAACGCCTAAGGAGTGGAGTCGGGCGGTCGAGCTCGATATCTAGACCTCGAAGTTCACCCAGAGCGAGGAGTCCCCGATGCCCCGAAACGTCGTTGCCAGCACCTATCTGACCCTCGATGGCTACCTCGACGAGCCCGGGACGTGGTCGTTCCCGGCGGCAGCGGCCAGCCGATCGACTACCTGACCGGGCATGACCTGATCGACGAGTACCGCTTGATGATCCTCGGAACTGGGTCCAAGCGGCTATTCGGAGGGGTTCCGACGCGAAGCCTGAAGCTCGTCGATCACTTGACATTCCCGACTGGAGTGGTCGTCCTGACCTACCGCGCCGCTCTCTAAGCTGAGCGTCGCCCGCTGTCTGCTCCCCGCCAGCCCCGCCCTGACAGAACGCCAGCCCGCCTACCTCTTCTCGACAGCCAGGCCGTCCCAGATCCCTGGCAGCACGGGAGCCGAGGCCCCGACCCTCGCCGCACCCACGATGCCGGCGAGGTTCCCCAACTCGGCAGGGACAAGCGCAGACTTCGTCCCAAGGAATTCGGAGAACTTCGAGAAATCTTTGGCCAGTCCGCCGCCCAGGATGATCAGGTCGGGCCACAGGTACGCCTCGTAGATCGCCAGCAGCTCGTTGAACTCGCGACCCCAGGCCCTCCAGCCCAGGTTCCTGCGCTTGCGGGCCACCGGCGAAACGCGTGACTCGGCATCGTGGCCGTGGAACGCGACATGCCCAAGTTGCACGTTGGGAACGAGTTCACCCTTGGTAAAGAGGGTGGTCCCGATGCCCGTCCCCAGGTCCAGGAGTAGAACGACCCCCTGGTTGCCCCGGCCGGCGCCGTAGGCCATCTCGGCCACACCGGCTGAATCGGAGTCGTTGAGGACCGCGACCGGGCGGCCGAGACTGTCGCCGAGGAGCTGCTCGACCGATTCGCCTACCCAGGCCACCTCACCGTGGGGCGCGGTCAGCGCGCGACCGGCTCGAATCGCCGAGGGGAACCCGGCCCCTGCCGACATCTCGGAGGTCAGGATTCCCGAGGCGGTCAGTTGCTGGACGACAGAACCAAGGGTTGCGAGCACAGCCCCGGGTGTCGCCGGATGCGGGGTCAGCTCGCGGATCCGGTCGCTCACCAACTGACCCGTTTCAAGGTCAACGACCGCCGCCTTGATCCCGGTCCCGCCGATGTCGATCCCCAGGGCGTGGCCCTTGAGAACCGCAGTTGATGCCGGGATGGCTGGGTACTCGGGGCCGATCGGGTGGTCCCCGGCCGGATTGGGTTCGCTCATTGCGCGAGGATACCCTCACGAAGCCGAAGGTCGATCCGCTCGACCTGGCCACCGTGTGCCGCGCTAGCTCGCGGGTGCCTCGATGAGGTGATACTTGGTCTGTGGCCAGCCTGTCGGACCCGCTCCAGGTGACGAACCGATACGAATCGGGCGCGATCCAATCCACCGGCTCGATGCTCGAAGGATCGATGCACGGAGCTTGGGAGTTTCTTCGCAAGGACGGCTCGGTGATGCGTTCCGGGAGCTTCGACCGTGGCCGCCAGGTCGGTCCCTGGCGAACCTTCGATCGGACCGGCCACCTCGTCAAGGAAACGGATTTCGGGGAAGGCATCCAGAAATCACGGTCGGCAGCTGGATGATCGAGATTGTCCAGGTCCGCACGCCGGACCAGATCGAGGCGATTCGCGCCCTGCTGCGCGAGTACCTGACGTGGGGATCGGATGGGTTTGGGACTCGCCAGATGGTCTTCGAGTGAATGGCTGAAGCCTTCGACGTCGTGATCGTCGGCGCCGGCCAGGCAGGCTTGTCCGTCAGCCACGAGCTGACCCGATCAAAGCGCGAGCACGTGATCCTCGAAGGCGGGCAGGTCGCGCAGCGCTGGCGCGGCCGCTGGGACAGCTTCTGCCTGGTCCTCCCGAACTGGACCGTGCGCCTCGCCGGACTGGCCTATTCTGGGCCTGAGCCAGACGGATTCATGGATCGCGACGTGCTGGTCGACTACCTCGCCAACTACGCCCGATCCTTCTCCGCCCCGGTCCGCGAGGGCGTGCAGGTCGACTCCCTCGAGGCTGGTTCTGACGGTGGGTTCCAGCTCCGAACCACGATCGGTGACGTCACCGCCCGGGAAGTGGTGATCGCCACCGGCGGGTACCAGAAACCCTACCGGCCGGCGGTGACCCAGCAGCTGCCGCCAGGCCTGACCGTCATCGATGCCGAGGAATACCGAAACCCGGCTGCCCTGCCGCCGGGCAAGGTCCTGATCATCGGCAGCGGCCAGACGGGCTGCCAGTTCGCCGAGGAACTCCATCTCGCCGGCCGCGACGTGGTCCTCGCCTGCGGCCGGGCGCCGTGGCAGCCGCGCCGAGCGGGCGACCGGGACATCTTGGCCTGGCTGGCCGGGTCGCCCTACATGAACATGACCCCGGCGGACCTGCCCAGTCCACAGGCGCGGACCGCCCCGCTCCCGCAGGCCAGCGGACGTTTTGGCGGCCACGACCTGCATTACCGGACGGTCCAGGCGCTGGGCGTGGTCCTGGCGGGTCACTTCCTCGGGGTCACGGACGGCCGAGCCCAGTTCGCCGACGACCTCGCCGACTCGATCGCGTTCGGTGATGCCCGCTATGCCGACATCCGCGAGATCGTGCACAGGCGAGCCATCGCGGAAGGTCTGGCGGTGCCGGAGATGCCCGATCCGCCGCGGTTCCGCGCGGATCCTCCATCGTCGGTAGATCTCCGTGATTTCGGGGCGGTCATTGTCACCAGCGGGTTCCGGCCCGACTACCGGCGCTGGGTGAACCTGGCCGGCGCCTTCGACGAGATGGGCTTCCCGATCACCGACCAGGGTTCGAGCACCGTTGTGCCGGGCCTGCAGTTCATCGGCGTCCCGTTCCAGCGCAAGCGCCAGTCGGCCTCGCTGCTCGGCGTGGGCGAAGACGCTACCGTCTTGGTCCAGCGAATGCTGGAATCCAGCTCAACCTCGTGATCCAGGGCATCCATCACGTTCAGCTGGCGATGCCGGCCGGTCGGGAGGCCGAAGCCGAGGCGTTCTACGCGGGCGTCCTGGGGATCCCGCGGGTGGTGAAGCCGGCGAACCTCGAACGTAGTGGCGGATGCTGGTTCCGATCGGCGCTGGTGGAGGTCCACCTCGGCGTCGAGGAGCTATTCAACCCGGCAGGCAAGGCGCACCCGGCCCTCCTGGTCGACGATCTCGAGACGATGCGCGCGCATCTCATGCTGTCTGGCGCGGCGATCGTCGATGACGAGCCGCTCCCGGGATTTCGGCGCCTCTACACGGCTGACCCGTTCGGCAACCGGATTGAGCTTCTCCAGGAGGCAACCGACGCTGCTCAGCGATGAGCGAAGGTGCGCCGTGGTCCTGGGTCGGCGGTTGGCATTGCCTGGCGGGAGCGCACGGTCAGCAGCGCCTCGATCTCGGACCGGAATGATCGGCCGATCGGGGCCCTGGCCAGCCACTCCAGGAAGTCCGGATCATGCCGGGCGATCTGACCGAACGACCAGCCCGCATAGCGGCCGAAGTCGAGCACCGTCCCGGACGCGGGGCCCTGGGGCCGTGGGCTGCCCTGGGCCCAGGTCGGCTCGGGCGCCGCGGGCTTGGGCTCTGGCGCCTGGGTTGAGAGGACGGCCCGGCCCTTGTCGTACGCCTTGCGGTCCTTGGCATTGCCCAGGACGGCCCAGGCCTGGTTGATGGCCACCATCCGTGCCTCGGAACCGCCGGGAACGTCCGGGTGGTACTTGCGGGCGAGGGTCCGATGAGCGGCCTGGACCACCTCGGGCTCAGCCCGGCAGTCAACCTGCAGGATGCTGTAGTAGTCGACGAGCTCCAACATCAGTCCAGGCCCCGGGATTCAGCGAGTGGCCGGGCCAGGTCGAGGACTGCCTCGATCGTCTCGACGATGTAGGCCAGGGCTGCCCGGTCACGGCGAAAGGTCACGGCCAATTCCGCTGCGCCGTGGGTGGCGTGGCGCTCCTCGATGACGGGCACCCAGCCAGCGTGGGCTCGGGCCAGTGCGTCGGCGTGGTACTGCCCGGTCGCAGCGGAGGCGGTCGATCCCCGATATGTGATGACGACGCTCACGGGGCGCCCCTTCTGCTGCCTTCCTGCTCATCTGGCCGGTCCGCCGACGATAGGACGGTCCTAGGACCCTTGAACCAGCCCATAAGTAGGTACTATTCCGACGCTGGGTGGTGCCTGCCTGCCCCGGTGCGCGGATGCACAGTCCTGCCCCGGCCCGTACGAACGTACTACCCGGGTGGTGGTCAGGTGGGGTGCGCACAGGTTGGGCGCGAGAATGACCAACGAAGGAGGGAACAGGATGGATTTCAAGCTCGAGCTCGTGATTGTCCCGGTCTCGGACGTGGACCGGGCCAAGGCGTTCTACGTGGACAAGCTCGGTTTCACCGTTGACGTCGACTTTCGCCCGAGTGAGGTCTTCCGGGTGGTCCAGCTGACGCCGCCCGGGTCGGCCTGTTCGATCACGATCGGCACCGGGCTGTCATCGGTCGCCCCCGGCACGTACCAGGGCCTGCACCTGGTGGTGGCCGACGTTGAGGCTGCGCGGGTCTGGCTCGTCGAGCGGGGCGTCGACGTCAGCGAGCCGTACCACTTCGGAGCCGAGGGGCAGACCCCGGGTGTCGCACCAGGCCGGGGCGACTACGAGACGTACCTCTCGCTCAACGACCCCGACGGTAACGGTTGGCTCATCCAGGAAGTCCACCACAACCCAGCGTGAATCGACACGTGCGATCGGTGCAAGGCGGCTGTAACGGTGCCGGCCATCCGTCGAATGGAGGTGCGACCCGGGGCGCCGTACAGTCGGGTCCTGCCTCCCGGCAGACTGATTTGCCGGGGGAGCCTTCTCAGCGAGAGCCCCGGCCTCCACCCCGGGGCTTTTGCTTGCCCCGACCGTCAATCAGCCGTCGGTGTCCTGCAGGACGGCCAGGATGTTGCCGGCTGGGTCTTTGAACCACGCGATCATCGGCCCGCGCGGGTCGCGGACGATGCCCAGCGAGTCCGAGCCGAATCCTGGATAGCGCTCCATCTCGACCCCGGCCTCGTTGAGCGCCGAGACGGCTGCGTCGATGTCGGTGACCCGGAAATTAAGGATCGTGTAGGTGGCCGGCACAAAGTCCGGTTTGGGGTAGACGAAGACGCTGACGCCGCCGGGCAGGTGCACCTCCAGACCGCGGTCCGGGTCCTCGCCCACCTCGAGTCCCAGGGCCTGCCCGTAGAACGCCTTTGCCGCGGCGATATCGTTGACCGCGAAGCCCGAAAACGCCTCAGTCGGCTTGAACATCGTGTCTCCTTCCGTTGCTCAACTCTGACCGCCAGTATCCTCGCAACGGGCAGAATCCGAACGCCGGACCAAGCCGGTCCGGCGTTCAGTGCGTCTGGTTGCTCGCCCCATCGGCGAGCGGCGGTCCTAGACCGAGTTGCCGACGGTGCTCAGGATCTTGGAGACCTGGCCGCCCAGGAAGATCAGGGCGATGATCGC
>JBBRIV010000201.1:0-5988 GCA_038220425.1 Candidatus Limnocylindrales bacterium | reverse complement strand
CTCGGGCCGGCTGCAGCGCGCCCAGATCGACAATCAACTCGACTGAGGGCCGATGGCCGCCTCGATGGGGTATCCTTCGCCCGGGCCGGTAGCTCAACGGCAGAGCAGCTGACTCTTAATCAGCTGGTTGAGAGTTCGAATCTCTCCCGGCTCACCACTCTGCCAGGCACGAACCGACCCTTCCGGCATTCGCTGGAGGGGTCGTTGTCCGCAGACGAGGGACCGCCGTGACCGCCGTCATCAGGACCGAGGCACTGACCAAGAGCTACGGGACGCACCGTGGCATCAGCGATCTTGACCTCGAAATCGCCGAGGGTGAGACGTTCGGCTTCCTCGGCCCGAACGGTGCCGGCAAGACGACCACGATGCGGATCCTGCTCGACCTGATCCGCCCGACCAGTGGCCGGGCCGAGGTCTTCGGAATCGAGACGAGCGCGGATCCCGTGGCGATCCATCGCCGGGTTGGCTACCTGCCCGGTGAGTTCGACCTGTACGACCGGCTGACCGGCACCGAGACGATCACCTACTTCGGAAACCTGCGCGGGGGCGTGGATCGGGCCTACGTTGCCGAGCTGATCGAGCGCCTGGAGCTGGATCCCAGCCGGCGCTTCAAGGAGTACTCCAAGGGCAACAAGCAGAAGGTGGCCCTGATCGTCGCCCTCCAGCACAGGCCTGACCTGCTGATCCTCGACGAACCCACGTCCGGCCTCGACCCGCTCGTCCAGCAGACCTTCTATGGGCTGGTCCGTGAGGCCAAGGCCGACGGCCGGACGATCTTCCTGTCGTCGCACATCATCGACGAGGTCGACCGGACCTGCGACCGGGTGGCGATCATCCGCGAAGGCCGGCTGGTCCAGGTGGACCGGATCGAGGCGATCCGCCAGCTGGCCTTCCACCACGTCGAGCTCACCTTCGGCGCGCCGGTCGCGGCGAGCCTGTTCGCCGGTCTGCCCGGGACCAGCGACGTCGAGGCGGCCGGCAACATCGTGAGGATGCGGGTCAACGGCCCGATCGGGTCGGTCATCTCGATCGCGGCCGCCCACGGAATCGTCGACGTGGTCAGCCGTGAACCCAACCTCGAGGACGTCTTCCTGGCCCAGTACGGCGAGCACCCGATCCCCGAGGTCGCCGGGACGTGACCGCCGGCGGCGGCAGCAGGAGCCTGTCCCGCCCGGGACCCGTGGCGCGCGTGGCTGGCCTGGGTTCCGTGTTCGGCAAGACGGTCCGCGACAGCCGCCGAGCTGCCCTGGTCGTGGGCCTGGTCGCCGGCCTGTTCATGCTCGGCACCGGAGCGTCCTTCGGCGCGGGTGCGGGATTTTCGACCATTGCCTTGCGCCAGCAATTCGTCGACAGCCTGACCGCCCTGCCCCTGGCCCTGCGCGGCCTGCTCGGCGAGCCGATCAACCTGATCACGATGGGCGGATTCCTGTCGTGGCGCGTCGGGAACTTCCTGCCGATCATGCTCGGCCTGTGGCCCATCCTGGCCCTGTCCGGAACGCTGGCCGGCGAGGCGGCCAAGGGCAGCCTGGACCTGCTGGCCGCCACCCAGCAGGGCCGGCGGACGATCGCCCTCGAGAAGCTGGCCGGTCACCTGGCGGCCGTGACCGTCGCAATGCTGATCCTGGCGATCATCCTGGTGCTCGTCGGCCAGGTCTTCGGGTCGTTGCCGGGCGACGCGATCTCCCTGTCGGCGGCCCTCGGCCAGGTCCTCCTGTACGGCCTGATGATGCTGGCCGTGGGTGGCGTGTCGTTTGCCACGGCACCGTTCGTGGGCCGGACGCGGGCGATGGCCTTCGGGCTGATCGCCCTGTTTGCCAGCTATCTGATCTACAGCTACGCCAGCCTGTCGCCGCTCATCGGGGCCCTGAAGCCGCTGTCCTTCTTCACCTGGACGGCGGGTCACCGGCCACTCGCCGGGGTGACCGACTGGCCGTCCGTGGCCGCCCTTGCGGCAATCGACGTGGGTCTTCTGGCGATCGGCGTCGTGGCCTTCGCCCGGCGGGACCTTGGTAGCGTGGCCGACCTGCCCTGGCTTCGCTTGCCGTCGCTGCCGGCAGGCATTCGCGGACCGTTCACCCGGCAGCTGGCCGATCGGGCCGGCGCGGCCCTTGCCTGGGGCATCGGAATCGGCCTGTACGGTGTCCTGATCGTGGCTTCAGCCAAGGCGTTCAGTGACAGCATCGGCAAGCTGCCCCAGATCGCCGCCATCATCAAGATCGTCTACCCCGACATCGACCTGGGCCAGCCGTCGGGTGTCCTGCAGCTGTCGTTCTATAGCTTCGGCACGTTCATCTTCGGGTTGGCCGGGGCCACCTTCCTGGGCGGTTGGGCCAGTGACGAAGGGCGCCGGCGGCTGGAGGTGGTCCTGGCAACCCCGCGGACTCGGGCGAGCTGGGCCGCCCGGAGCGGCCTGGGGGTGCTCGGGGCGATCGGCCTGGTGACCCTCGTCGTCGGGGCGTTCATCGGGCTCGCCGCAGCAACCCAGTCCGGGGACATCGGCGCGCCGGTGGTGGGCATTCTCGTCCTGGGCCTGGCCGCCTCGGCCTTTGCCGGGGTCGGCTTTGCCGCCGGTGGCCTGGTCCGATCGTCACTGGCCGCCGGGGTGACCGCTTTCCTGGTCATCGCCACGTTCCTGATCGACACCCTCGGGGCGGCCCTCAAGCTACCCGACGCGATCCTCCAGCTGTCCCTGTACAAGCATCTCGGCGAGCCGATGGCCGGGGTTCTCGATCCGGTCGGGCTCATCGTTGCGGCAGTCCTGGCCATCGGCGGCCTGGCGCTGGGGACGTGGGGCCTGACCCGGCGCGACCTCGGCCGCTAGGCGCGTCGCCAGCCTAGGACGGGCACCGGGTGGTGCGCTGGCGAGCCGCGGGGGTCATCCGCAAGGTTCCGTCGGCCTCCACCCACCAGGCCGCCAGTCCCCGGCGACGGGCCTCGTCGCCAATCGCACCGGCGCCGGCCAGGAACAGGGCTTTGCTCCAGACCTCGGCCCAAGCCGGATCCGGGCCGGCCACGGTCACCGCCAGCAGGCCTGCTCCGCCCGGTTCGCCGGTCGCCGGGTCGATCAGGTGGTGGGCGAGCCGGTCGAGCGGGTCGATCCAGGTCTGGCGGGCGACCGATGACGTGCACACGGCGCCATCGGCCAGGGCGATCACCGCCAGGGGATCGGGGGCGCCGCTGGGATCTTCGATTCCCACTCGCCACGGCTCGTCACCCGGGGCCGCCCGTCCGACGATGTCGCCGCCCGCCTCGAGGAGCGCCCCCCGATCGTGCAGGCCGGCTGCCAAACGACGCCAGGCCCAGCGCAGGGCCAGTCCCTTGCCCAGCCCACCAGAGTCGACTGCTGCGCCGAGCCGCACCGTGCGGGCCCGGACGTCGGTTTGAAGCCAGCGACCGACCGGCGCAGGCCGCCCAGGCGACGAGACCTGCCCAGGCGACGAGGTCCCCAGGGCAGGTCGAGGCAGGCCTGGTTGCCCGAGCCGGATGAGGTCGCCCAGCACCGTCGGATTGAACCGGCCACCGGTCAGCCGCTCGGCCCGGGCGGCCATTGCCAGGAATCCGTACAGGCGCGGCGCGGCCGATGACCACAGGCCGGTCCCGGCCGTGGCGTTGAGCCGGCTGAGTGCGCTGTCGGAGCGATAGCAGCTGAGCTCCGCTTCCGTCGCATCGAACTCCGCGCGGACGGCGCTCCAGAGCAGATCCGGAGCCAGATCCGGAGCCAGGTCCCGAGCCGGGGGCGTCACCTGGAGGCGCAAGGGTGAGCCCATCGCGCGGCCGGTAAAGCCGACCAGGTCGTTCACGGCTTGACGCCGGATGCCCCGGTCGTGGTGTGGGTGACCGGGGCGGCGGTCACGCCTCCACCGCCGACTCCGCTGGGGACCGAGGGCAGTGATTTCAGGGACCCAGCCGACTTGCCCAGCCCGCTCAGGCGCTGCTCGAGTGCGTCCAGGTTGCGGCTGGCCTGGGTGTACTGGGCCGCGCCCGCCTTGAGCCCGTTCGAGGCACGCTGGATGGAGGCCGCGACGCTCGCGTCGTGGGCCCGCAGGGCGTCGAGGGTGGCCTGCGCCGGAACCGCCTGGGCAGCGGCCCGCACAGCTGAATCAGCGTCGGTGCCGGCCTGCATCGCCGTCACGGCGGCCAGGTTGACGGCGTAGATCGAGGCGCTCAGGCCGACCAGCCAGGCCAGATGGAGCGGCCGGCGCTTGTCAGTCATCGCCGCCGCCTGAAGCGCCCGAAGCACCGGTCGTGGCATGGGTTGGAGCGGGAGTGGCTTTGGCCTGGTTGCCGGCCGCCTTGCTGGCCGCTGCTGCCGCAGCCTTGATCTTGGCCAGCTGCTTTTGCGCTGCGGCCAGCTGGGCGCGCAGGGCGGCTGCCTTCTGGACATCACCGCTCACCCGGTCCCCAGCCGCGTTGAGTGCCGCGTTGAACTCGGCGGTCTGGGCCAGGAGCGCATCAACCTGGGCCTGGAGGGCCGCCGACCGGGCCTGCTCAACATCGAGCTGCTCCTGGAGCTGGCTGGCCGTCACCACGGCGGGACCGGTCGGCGCGCTCGAATGGGCCCAGGCCGCAGCCCCCTGGACGGCAACCCCGCCCATCACCAGGCTGGCCCCGGTTGCCGTGATGACCAGGCCCCGTCGAACCATCAGTTTCATCGGTCAGTTCCTCCAATGGATCCTGCCAGCACCGGCTGGCGGGCTGTGGCGCGGGCCCGCCGGACGACCCAGTAGCGATAGGCAGCGGCGGCCAGGACGGCCACCCCGATCCCGACATAGATCGGCATGAACGGCTGGCTGTCCGTGCCCGATTGGAGGCCGTGCAGCCAGGCCGCCACGAGGATGACCAGCGAGAAACGGTGGATCTTGAGCCACCAGCCGGTGGGCAGTCGCTTGGGGTAGCGAGCCGTCAGGCCGGTGATCACGAGCGCATACATCGACACCACGCCAAGTGCCACCGGCACGCTCCGGTAGCTCGACAGGCCGGGGACCAGCGCGCCACCGATGCCCACGCCGGCATACGGGTCGAGGACCAGGAAGATGATGTGGACGGCCAGGAACGACAGGCTGAACACGAACAGGTTCTCGTGCCACGGGAACAGCCGCTTGGACAGCCTCCAGGTGGACTGGTTGGTGGGGTGGCTGAGGACCAGGCCCAGGACCACCTGCCCGGTCAGCAGCAGCAGGGTGGTGATGCCGGTCGCCCGGGCCGCCAGCCAGATCCGGAGCTGGGCTTCCCGGGCCGAGGTGGCCGGTACGATCTGGTCGGTGGCGTACAGGATGAGCACGATGGTCAGGACGCCCAGGGCGACGACCGTCGGACCTTTCAAGCGCAAGCGGATCCTCCTCGACGCGTAGTCGTTGGGAGGTAGAGACAGCCGCGGCCGAAAAGGTTTCAGACCGCGGAGCGACCCAGGCGGCCGAGACTCAGGGCGGGCTGCAGGTCAGGAGATGCTCGGTCGCCTTGACCTGGAGCACGAGTAGTGCTGCCTGGTTCACCTGGCTCCGGAAGGCCGGGTCGGTGCTGGCCCGGGCAGTGATCGCGATGGCCATGGCGATGGCGGGTTGGATCGTCTTGGAAATGATCATGTCGCCGCCGGCCGCGATGAACGCGACGCCCCGGGTCGCGGGAGGGATGGCGGCGACGGCCGATGTCGCCCCCAGGTCGTCGGACATGACGATGCCGGTGAACCCGAGCTGGCCGCGCAGGACCGTCTCGATCACAATCGGTGAGAACGCCGCGAGGTGGTTCGGATCGATCCGGGTGTAGGTGGCCAGGGCCACCATCACGAACGGGACCTTGGCCCCGATCACCGTCCGGAACGCACCCAGGCTGGGATCGCGTGAGGTGGTGGCGGTGTCGACCACGCCGGCCGAGAAGTCGGTGTTGCCGACGACCCGGCCCAGGCCCGGGAAATGCTTGGCGACGGTCAGCACGCCGGCCGCGGTCATGCCCGCGACAAAGGCGCCAGCATGGCTGCCCACCGTTGCCGGG
>JBBRIV010000200.1:0-6008 GCA_038220425.1 Candidatus Limnocylindrales bacterium | reverse complement strand
GATCGTCGCGCTCGGATCGCTCTACCCCTGCCGTGGGCGATCCTGGCGACCGGCCGGGGACGCGAATGGCGATCCCGACACTCTATTGGTTGCCAGTCTGCAAGCACGTTACAGTGCAAGTTATGCACAAGGCGACACGCCACTTCCCAAGCAGAATGTCGCGGGTTCGAATCCCGTCTCCCGCTCCATTCCCCTCACGGTCCACTGGCCGGCCCTGCCCCGCATCCGAGGTCCGAAGGCGCGCTGTCCGCCGGGATCGATTCCCCAGCGCTGGACGGACGGCCTGTCCGGGCGCGATTGCCCGCGTGCATACTCGATCGATGCGGATTCTCGTCGTTGGCGCAACCGGCTATATCGGCGGTCGGCTTGTGCCCCAGCTCACCACGCGAGGCCATGAACTCGTCCTGATGAGCCGCGGTGGGCGCGCGCTGGCGGCCCGATTCCCGGATGCGCGGGTTGTCGTCGCTGACCTCCTCGATCCCTCGACACTGGCTCCGGCGCTCGACGGGGTCCAAATCGCGTACTACCTGGCACATTCGATGGGCGCCGGTGAGCGAGGGTTCGCTGACCGTGACCGGCAGGCGGCCCACGACTTCGCCGAGTCGGCTGCCCGCGCGGGCGTGGCCAGGATCGTGTACCTCGGCGGACTCGGCGACGACACCGCCGACCTGTCGCATCATCTGGCCAGTCGCCACGAGACGGGCGCCCAGCTGGCCGCTGCCGGAGTGCCGGTCACCGAGTTGCGGGCCGCGGTCATCATCGGTTCAGGCAGCGCGTCGTTCGAGATCTTGCGCCACCTTACCGAACGCCTGCCGATCATGATCACGCCGCGCTGGGTCGGCACGCTCTGCCAGCCAATCGGGATCAGTGACGTGCTCGACTACCTCGTGTCTGCCCTCGACCACCCCGAGATCACCGGGATCGTCGAGATTGGTGGGCCGGATGTCCTCTCGTACGGCGACATGATGCGAGGCTATGCCCGCCAGCGCGGGCTCCGTCGCCTGATGATCCCCGTTCCGGTACTCACGCCTCGCCTCTCCTCCTACTGGGTCAACCTCGTGTCGCCCGTGCCGGCCGGCATCGCGCGGCCGCTGATCGAGGGCCTGCGCAATGAGGTCGTCGTCCGCAACTCCGGGCCAGCGGCCCTATTCGGGATCGAGCCCGTGGGGTACGCTGAGGTCCTCCAGAAGGCGATGGACCGGACGGATCTCCACGCCGTCGAGTCGACCTGGTTCGACGCGCTTGCTGCGCCGGACAAGGCGAGCCTCGCATCGATGGCCTCGCGCGAGGGGATGATCGTCGAGCGTCGGTCCCGCCTCGTCGAGGCTCCCCCAGCGGCGGTATTCGCCGAGGTTGAACGCGTCGGTGGCGACGCCGGCTGGCCCTACGCCAACATGCTCTGGCGCATCCGCGGATTGATGGACCGGACCGTGGGCGGGGTGGGAATGCGCCTCGGGCGCCGGGATCCCGACCACCTGCGGGTGGGCGACGCCCTCGACTTCTGGCGTGTCGAGGAGGTTCGATCTCCGGCGCTCCTCCGTCTCCGCGCAGAGATGCGGGTGCCAGGCCGCGCCTGGCTGCAGTACGAGGTCGTCCCGACCGAAGGCGGCAGCCGGCTGATCCAGACCGCGTTCTTCGAGCCGAAGGGTCTTCCGGGCCTTGCCTACTGGTATGTCCTCTACCCGGTCCACGGGCTGATCTTCCGGGGCACTGTCCGGATCCTCGCCGAGCGGGCACAGGCACGCCTCGTGCCAGGCTCGGAGTCGGCGCCCCGGCTCTGAACGCCATGCAGGCCACGAACGTAGTCGTCGACGATCTCATGCAGCACGGCTATTTGTACGAGCTGACCGAGCCCGAGGGCGAGAACTTCGATCCGACGTTCAGGCCCGAGTTCACGCCTGCCGAGTTGCTGGCGCTGGGGATCTTCGGTGGGCGCTACATGACTGATTGCCGGGACGAGTTTCCGGCCAACTGGTTCCAGGTCGCGAAGCTCTCGCCAGGGTTCCATGACCCGGCGCTGAACTACTTCGGAGTCAACGCCTCCAGGCCCCTGTCCGAGTGGGCCCTCAAGGGCTGGATCCACCCCCAGGATCCGCGCGGCTGGTTTCAGTGGTACTGCCGCTATCACCTGGGGCGCCGAAGCGCGGACGACGCGCGCCAGATCAGGCGCTGGAAGGCGATGACCAGGCACGTCGCACAGCTTCGGGCGCACTGTTTGCCGGGCGACATCTCGTGTCGGCCCAGGCAACGCCAGGCCCTCCTGCACTGGGCGTACGACAGCCGACGTCTGTAGCCGCGGCGGGCAATTGCCTCGGCTCCATTTCTCCCCCGCCGAAGGCGCGTACGCTGCCACTCGTGACGCAGCCCGACGCAACCCACACCGCCACGTTCCTCATGACCGATATCGCGGGGAGCACGCGCCTCTGGGAGGAGCAGCGCGACGTGATGGTCCTCGCCCTGGCAACCCACGACGCGTTGCTCCGGACGGCCGTTGAAGAGGCCGGTGGGACCGTCTTCAAGACGACCGGCGACGGTCTCCTCGCGGCATTCGAGCGCCCCGGATCGGCGCTCCGGGCGGCGGCAGCCGGACAGCGAGCGCTGCAGGATCATGCCTGGCCCACGAGCACCCCGCTCCTGGTCCGGATGGCGATCCACGCCGGGGACGCCGAGCTTCGCAACGACGACTACTTCGGCCCGTCCGTCAACCGGGTGGCCCGGGTGCTGGCGATCGGTCACGGCGGGCAGGTGCTGGTCTCCTCGGCAGCTGCGGCGCTCGTGGCCGACGACCTGCCCGCGGGCGCGACCCTGCTCGACCGGGGCGAGCACCACCTCAAGGACCTCGCCCGACCCGAGCATGTCTACCAGCTCGCCGCACCCGGCCTGGTCACCGACTTCCCGCCGCTCCGCTCGGGCATGGCATCGCCGAACAACCTGCCTGCCGACCTGACCACCTTCATCGGCCGCGGGCGGGAGGCCGCCGAGATTCGCGACCTCCTCCATGGTCACCGGTTCGCGACGCTGGTTGGGGTCGGTGGTACTGGCAAGACCCGGCTGATGCTCCACGTCGCGGGCGAGCTATCAGGCCACTATCACGACGGTGCTTGGCTGATCGAGCTCGCGCCGCTGCGTGAAACCGACCTCGTCGCGTCCGAGGTGGCCCGGGCGCTGGGCGTCCAGGTTTCCCCGGCCCAGTCAGCGGTTGGCGCGGTCACGGATTTCCTGCGGGGCAAGGACCTGCTCCTCCTCCTCGACAACTGTGAGCACCTGATCGAGGCGGCCGCCAGCCTCGTCGAGCACCTCCTGGGCAGCTGCCGCACCTTGAACGTGCTGGCGACGAGCCGCGAGGCGCTGGGCGTTGCCGGCGAGGCCACCTACCCGGTCCCATCGCTGGCCGTGCCCCCGACGCTCGAGCAGGTAGATCTCGCGGCGATCGCGGCGACCGAAGCCGTGAGCTTGTTCGTCGAACGGGCGACGACGACGCTGCCATCGTTCCGGCTCGACGAATCGAATGCCGCCAGCGTGGTCGAGATCTGCCGGCGGCTCGACGGGATCCCGCTCGCCCTGGAGCTCGCCGCCGCCCGGGTCAACGTCCTGTCGGCACCCGAGATTGCCCAGGGCCTGGGTGACCGCTTCAAACTGTTGACCGGTGGCCGGCGGACGGCCGTGCCCCGCCAGCAGACGCTCCAGGCGCTCATCGACTGGAGCTGGGACCTGCTGACCGAGGCCGATCAGCAACTGATTCGGCGGTTGTCGGCGTTCACCGGCGGCTGGACGCTGGATGCGGCGACAGGCGTGACCGGCGACCACGACGATCCCGCATCGCCGCCGCTGGCGATAGCTCGCCTCGCGACCCTCGACGGCCTGGGCCGCCTCGTCGATCGCTCGATGGTCGTGGTCACCCACGCCAGCAGGTCCCGCTACGGGATGCTCGAGACCATCCGCCAGTACGCGACCGACCGGCTGATTGCCAGCGGCGAGGCCGCCGGCCGGCGAACCCGTCACTTTGCCTGGTTCCGGCGCCTGGCGGTCGAGGCACAGAGGGGAATCGCCGGCCCCGACAGGGTCACCTGGCTGGATCGCATCGAAGCTGATCTCGACAACCTGCGGACCGCCCTGGACTGGGCCTATGAGACTGACATCCCGGCGGCCCTCGGGATGTTCGCGGCTCTCGGCGCCTACTGGCGATCACGCAGCCTCGGCTCCGAAGGCGTTGACCGGATGGGTCAGGCGATCGAGGTCCTTCGGCAATGGCGCCCAACTCCTTCACCCATGCCGGAGGCCGAGCGGACGCTGCTCGCGGCGCGGGTCATGGTTGCCTGCTTCAACATGTCGGGCTACGCAGGCTGGAGCGCCGTTGGCTCCATCGGAGACGAGACGATCGCGGTCGCCCGAGCGTCAGGCGATCAAGCGGCGATCACGGATGCACTGGTCCTGCAGATGCAGACCGACATCATGACCCGCGGAGGTCAGCACCTCGACGGGCTCCGCGACCTGGGTATGGAGGCGCTCCAGCTCGCCATCGATCTGGACGACCCACTCCGCCAGTCGACGGTCCTGACCGGCCTGGCGATGATCGATGCCCAGGCTGATCAGGACGCCGCAGAGGCATGGATCGTGCGTGCCTTTGCGGCCGCCGAACGGAGCGGCAATCCCGCCGCGATCGCGAGCACCTTCCAGATGCGCGGACGGGCCGCCAGTCGCGCTGGCCGGCACGTCGAGGCCCAGCGCTGGTTCCGGGAAGCAGCGGACCGCTACGCGGCGCTCGGCGATATCCGGTTCAGGTTGTCGTCCCAGAGCGAGCTCGCCCACGCCCTGCGCCGCTCGGGTGCCACCGACGAGGCCGACAGTGAGTATCGCCAGACGATCGCGGGCTGGCTGCGCACCGGCAACCGTGGGGCGGTCGCCAACCAGCTCGAATCGCTCGCCTTCACCGCAGTGATCAGGGGTGCCGGCACCCGGTCCGCCCACCTGCTGGGCGCCGCCGAAGCGCTGCGCGAAGCGTCCGGTGACCCAATGACCGTCGATGAACGGAGCGAGTACGACACCTTCGTGGATCGCCTGAAGGGGCTCCTCGACGCTGCAGCGCTGAGCGACTACTGGTTGAAAGGCCGGGCCCTGACGCCGCGCGATGCCGTGGCGCTCGCCGTGTCCGGGTAGACATCTACTGACCCAGCAGAATCTCGCGGATTGGCGTTACGGCGTTACGGTCACGACCGAGAACATGCCTGCCTTGAAGTGGCCCGGGATGTTGCACACGAAGAGGTAGGTTCCGGGCTGGGTGAGGTCGACGGTTCGCGCCTGTGTCTTCCCGGGATCAATGTTCTCGCCGTCGCTGACGAGGGTGATGCTCGGGTCGTCCTCGATGATATGGCCGGTCTTGTCGACGGGGTAGGCAGAAGGTGCGAGGTCGCTCTTGAAGACCAGCAACTCGTGCTGGATCGTCCCGAAGTTTGCCGCCTCCAGGTTGACCGTGCCGGCCTTGATCGTGGCGGGGGCGGCGATGTGCCACTCGCTCAACGCTGCCGGGATGTAGGCCTGTTCGGCGGTGGGCGCCGTTACGGTGACGACCCTGAACATGCCCGACTTGAAGTGGCCGGGGATGTTGCAA
Source organism: Candidatus Limnocylindrales bacterium (assembly GCA_038220425.1). Taxonomy (GTDB): domain Bacteria; phylum Chloroflexota; class Limnocylindria; order Limnocylindrales; family CSP1-4; genus Palsa-1033. The sequence continues at coordinate 400 of JBBRIV010000200.1, read as the reverse complement.
ACGAAGACGTATCTGCCCGGCTGGGTGAGATCGACGGTTCGCGCCTGTGTCTTCCCGGGGTCAATGTTCTCGCCGTCGCTGACGAGCGTGATACCTGGGCCGTTCTCGATGATATTGCCACTGCCATCGACCGGATAGGACGAAAGGGACAGGTCGCTCTTGAAGACGAGCACCTCGTGTTGAATCGTCCCGATGTTCGTGATCGAGAAGTTCACCTGGCCGGCCAGGATCGACGTTGGCAGCCCGACGCTCCACTCGCTGACATAGATCGCCGTCCCCGCAGCCGGGCCACCACTCGGCCCGGGAGTTGCTCCGGGGGTCGCTGCCGCGCTGGGCTGGGACGTCGACGGGGCCGATGACCCGGCCGTCGGCAGGGCGGACTGCGCGGCCCCGGCCGAGG
>JBBRIV010000199.1:0-6009 GCA_038220425.1 Candidatus Limnocylindrales bacterium | reverse complement strand
CGTGGCCACCTACTTCGTGGTCATGCGCCGAATCGACTCACCGCTGTTCCTGAGCGCCGCCGATCTGCAGACCCTCGCCGCGGACGGGATGGAGATCGCCGACCACACGATGGACCACAAGAACGTGGGCCGACTGCACGGGGCCGGCCTGGCCTACGAGGTCAGCGGGGCTGCCCAGGCCATCCGTACGATCACCGGCCGAGCTGCCACCACCTTTGCCTACCCGTCCGGCGAATGGAGCCTGGAGGCCGTCGGGGCCGTCCAGACAGCCGACCTGGGGATGGCGGTGACCACCCAGGAGGGCGTCCTGGAAACCTGGGCCAACCGCTTCCTGGTGCCGCGCCTGCGCATCTCGCCCAGCCTGACCCCGGACGGGCTGGTCCACCTGTTGGCGGGCTACGCGATCGACTGACCGGGCGTCACGGCCTGCCCGTCGGGCGGCCGGGTGAAGGCGAAGGCCAGACCACCGACCAGGCCCGTAGCCGTCGTGATGATGAGGAGCAAGCCAGCCGTCGTCAGCTGCTGGTTCCAGTAGAAGCGCGAGAACGACGCGGCATCGGTCACGCCTTCCGCCACCAGCTCGGGGCCCTTGCGCGCGTCCAGGTAGCGCCGGTAGACGCAGTCACCGCCGGATGTGCAGCTGATCGGACCGCCCAGGTTGGCATCGCGATAGCCCGAATCGGCGGTGAAGAAGAGCACTTTGACCGCCAGCAGGAGGGCGGCCAGGGTCAGGCCGGTGACGACACCCGCGAACAGGCCATTGGCAATCACCCGGCGCCAGGCGCCCCGGCCGCGGTTCGAGCGCTGGTTGGCGTAGTAGCCAATCATCAGCCCGGCCAGCGGGGTCAGCAGCCAGTAGATCGGCTCAATCGGGATGACCAGCAGGAAGCTGACCCCGATGGTCACCGCCATCCCGATCCCGACGTAGGCCGCTGTGATCGCGCCCTTGTCGACGAAGCGGGTCAATGGCCGCTGGAGAGCGCTGCCCGGCCCAGGTAGCGACTGGTGTCGCCCAGCTCGCCTTCGATCCGGAGCAGCCGGTTGTACTTGGCCACGCGTTCGGAGCGGGATGGAGCGCCTGTCTTGATCTGGCCGGTGCCCATCGCCACGACGAGGTCGGCAATGGTCGTGTCCTCGGTCTCGCCCGAGCGATGGCTGACGATGGAGGCCCAGCCGGCTCGCCGGGCGAGCTCGATCGCGTCAATCGTCTCGGACAGGGTCCCGATCTGGTTGAGCTTGATCAGGACCGCGTTCATGGCCTGCTCGGCGATCCCCCGGGCGATGAACTTGGGATTCGTCACGAGGATGTCGTCGCCGACCAGCTGGATCTTCGATCCCAGACGGGCCGACAGCTCACGCCAGCCGGCCCAGTCGTCCTCGCCCAGCCCGTCCTCGAGGGACACCAGCGGATACTTGCCCGCCCAGCGCTCCCACAGGTCGATCAGCTCGCCCGAATCGAGCGTCCGGTTCTCGCGAGCCAGGAGGTATTGGCCGGTGACACCCTCGACCCCGGTGCCTTCGACCAGGATCGAGCTGGCCGCCGGATCAAGGGCGATCGCAACCTCATCGCCGGGTCGATAGCCGGCCTTCTCGATCGCCCGCAGGATCAGCTCGATCGCCGCCTCATTCGAGGGCAGCGACGGGGCAAAGCCGCCCTCGTCGCCCTGGCCCGTGGCGTGGCCCTCGTCATGGAGGATCCCGCGCAGGGCGTGGAAGATCTCGGCTCCAGCCCGCAGCGCGGCCGAGAACGACTCGACCCCGATCGGCATGACCATGAATTCCTGGAAGTCGGTGGAATTCTCGGCGTGCTTGCCGCCGTTGAGGATGTTGAACATGGGTACGGGCAGGATTCGGGAGCCGACTCCGCCCAGGTAGCGATAGAGCGGCACGCCGTAGAAGGCTGCCACGGCATGGGCGCAGGCGAGCGACACACCCAGGATGGCGTTGGCTCCCAGCTTGGCCTTGTTGGGCGTCCCATCGAGCTCGATCAGGGCCGCGTCGATCCCGGCCTGGTCCTCGGCGTCCCAGCCGATCAGGCTGGGGGCGATCGTCTCGGTGACGTTGGCCACGGCCTTCAGGACGCCTTTGCCTCCGAACCGGGTCTTGTCGCCATCACGCAACTCGACGGCCTCGTTGGCACCGGTCGAGGCCCCCGATGGGACCGCGGCCCGGCCCAGCGCACCGTCTTCGAGGATGACGTCGACCTCGACCGTGGGATTGCCTCGTGAGTCGATGATCTGGCGGGCCAGGATATCGACGATCGGGCCGCTCATCCGCGCGCTCCCAGGCCAACCGCCGGGGCGCTGTCTGGAGCCTCGGGGCGGTCGAGCAGGACGGCAATCCCGGGCAGCTCGCGGCCTTCGAGGAACTCGAGCGAGGCTCCGCCGCCGGTTGAGATGTGGGTCATTCGTCCGGCCAGGCCCTGCTGGGTGACCGCCGCGACCGAGTCGCCACCGCCGACCACCACGGTGGTGCCGGCATCGGCCCGATCGGCCAGGTAGCGGGCGATGGCATTCGTGCCGTGGGCAAAGGACGGGATCTCGAAGACGCCCAGGGGTCCGTTCCAGAAGACGGTCCGGGCCGGTTCGAGCGCCTCTTCCATCAGGGCCAGGGTCTGCCGGCCGATGTCCACGATGTGCCACGACGCCGGGATCTTGTCGGCCGGCAGGGTCTTGTACTCGGTGCCCTGGGTGACTTCCTTGGCCACGATCACGTCGACCGGCAGGACGATCCGAACGCCCTTGCCGTCGGCGGCGGCCATGATCCGGCGGGCCTCTTCGACCCGGTCGGGCTCGGCCAGGCTCTTGCCCACGCTCTTGCCCTGGGCGAGCAGGAAGGTGTTGGCCATGCCGCCACCGATGATGAAGCCGTCGACCTGGTCCATCAGGTGTTCCAGGACGGCGATCTTGCCCGACACCTTGGCCCCACCGATGACCGCGAAGAACGGCCGGGCGGGATCTTCGAGGAGGTTTGACAGTGCCTTGATCTCGGCCTCCATCAGGAGGCCCGCGTAGGCCGGCAGGAACTTCGTGATGCCCACGGTCGAGGCGTGGGCGCGGTGAGCCGTGCCGAAGGCGTCGTTGACGAACAGGTCGGCATACCCGGCGAGGGCCTTGGCAAAGCCCGGATCGTTGGCCTCCTCCTCGGCATGGAAGCGCAGGTTCTCCAGGAGCAGTGCCTCGCCCGGGCGCAATCGCCGAATCGCGTCTTCGGTGCCCACGCCCAGGGCGTCACCGGTGCAGGGCACGCTCATCCGGAGCAACTGGCTCAGGCGCTCGGCGACCGGGCGCAGGCGCAGGCCGTCCTGGACCTTGCCGTCGGGCCGGCCCAGGTGGCTGGCCAGGATGAGCCGGGCGCCCTGGGCCAGCAGGGCCCGGATGGTGGGTACCGCCGCCCGGATTCGGGAGTCGTCGGTAACCTTGCCGTCCTGCAGGGGCACGTTGAAGTCAACCCGCACGAAGACGCGTTTACCGCTGGCGTCGACGTCCCGGATCGTGAGCTTGTCCATCCGTGTGCTCAAGGTCAGGCCACGCCAACGGGCAGGCGCTCGGCAACGAACCGGATGAGGTCCGCCACGCGGCAGCTGTAGCCCCACTCGTTGTCGTACCACGAGATGACCTTGACCATCGTTCCGCCGATGACCATGGTCGACGCGGCGTCGATGATCGAGGAGCGCGTATCGCCCCGGAAGTCGGTCGACACGAGCGGCTCGTCGGATACGCCCAGGATCCCCTTGAGGGGGCCCGCCGCAGCCTCGCGGAATGCGGCATTTACCTCCTCGACGGTGGTTGGCCGGGCCAGGTCGGCGGTGAAGTCGACCACGCTGACCGTGGGCGTCGGGACACGCAGGCTGAACCCGTCGAACTTGCCCTTGAGGTCGGGGATGACCAGGGCCAGCGCCTTGGCCGCACCAGTGGTGGTCGGAATGATGTTCAGCCCGGCCGCCCGCGCTCGGCGAGGATCACTGTGGGCAACGTCCAGGATGCGCTGGTCGTTCGTGTACGAGTGGATCGTGTTCATCAGGCCGCGCTCGATCGTCCAGTTGTCGTGGACCACCTTGGCCGCCGGGGCGAGGCAGTTCGTCGTGCAGCTGGCGTTGCTGATGATGTCGTGGTGGGCCGGGTCGTAGCGCTGCTCATTGACGCCCAGGACGATCGTGATGTCCTCGTTCTTGGCCGGGGCACTGATGATCACCTTGCGGGCGCCGGCCGTGATGTGCGCCCGGGCCTTGTCCGCATCGGTGAAGATCCCGGTCGACTCAAGCACGATGTCCACGCCCAGGGCGCCCCACGGCAGGGCACCCGGGTCGCGCTCCTTCAGGACCTTGATCTCGCGGCCGTCGATGATCAGGGAGTTCTCGGTGTGGTCGACGGTGCCCGGGTAGGCGCCGTAGGTGGAGTCATGCTTAAACAGCAGGGCGTTGAGGGCCGTATCGACAAGGTCGTTGACGGCCACCACTTCGACGTCCGGGGCTCGTTCGATCAGTGCCTTGAGGGACTGCCGGCCGATTCGGCCAAAGCCATTGATTCCGACCCGAACGGTCATCGCACAGTACCTCCAAGCAGGCGTCGGTCACGGGCCATCGCCGCGCCGGGCTGATCAATCAACGAATGGAGTGTCAAGCACGAGGTCCGCGCCGACCACCGCCGTGGGTCATCGGAACAGGCGACCTTCGGCCTGTGCGCACATCCTACGACGAGAAGGCCTACAGGGGCGGCCCTACGAGTCGATGGGATTCAACCTGGCCCGACCCGCTCGCCAGCGCCCATCGTCGCCGAGCCGACCGTTGACCAGCGGCAGGCAGCCGGCCAGGCTCACGTCGGGTCCGAGCATCGGCGTGACGATCCGCACCCGGCTGGCCGGCGTGGGAAACGCGGCTCGCGCGATCTCGGCCCTGGCCGGGCCCAGCAACCGGTCGCCCTGGTGCTCGGCGATCGAACCGCCGATCACGATCAGGTCCGGATTGAACGCGTTGACGAAGCCGGCACAGGCTGCCGCGAAGGCGTGCCGGGCATGGCCCATCAAGGCAGAGCAGACCGGGTCACCGGCATCCTCGCCCTCGGCCACTGCCCGGGCGTCGAGCCCGGCCAGGCCACCGGCAGCGCTCGCTCGCGCCGCCAGGAACGGTGACGTCCCGGCGGCCACCGCGGCCCGCGCGTCGCGAGCCAGGGCAACCCCCGAGGAAATCGCCTCGAGATGCCCCGAACCACCACAGCCGCACAGCGGGCCGTCCAGGTCGACCGAGACGTGGCCAAGCTCGCCGGCCATGCCATCCGGGCCATACAGCAGCTCGCCGCCGGACATGATCGCGCCGCCGATCCCGGTCGAGACCGTGATGTACAGGAAGTCGGACAGGCCCTTGGCCGCTCCCAGGGCATGCTCGCCTAGGGCGGCCACGTTCGTGTCACGGTCCAGGTAGGCAGGCAGGCCAATGGCCGCCTCGAGATCGACCACGATCGGGATGCCGTGGAAGTCGCGCCCCAGGTTGGGCGGACTGACGATCACGCCGGACCACGGGTTGATCGGGCCCGGCGACGAAACACCGATCCCGGCGAGGCTCGACAGGATGTCGGCGGGCGCTTCGGCCCGGGCCGCCCGGAGCATGTCGATGCAGGCCCGGACCACAGCCGCCGGCCCGAGGTCACTGGGCGTGGCGGTGGCGTGCCGGGCAATCCGGCTGCCATCGGTCAGGATCACGGCGGCACGAACCTGGGTGCCGCCGAGATCCAGGGCCAGGATGGGGCGCTGATTCAGGGGATGGTCCCTCGCTCGGTTGCTGCCCGGGGCGGGGTCACTCTAGCAAAGGACAGACGAAACCCCCGCCGGCTTTCGGCGGGGGTTTCGCTATCTCGTTGCGTCGGGCAATCAGCCGCCGATCTTGAAGACCTTGCCGCCGCACACCGGGCACGTGCCCGAGATCGCCGGCTTGCCGTTCTTCATCGTGATCTTCTGGGGATTCACGACTTCGACCTTCTTCTTGTCCTTGACGCAATAGGCCTCGGCCATTCC
>JBBRIV010000198.1:0-6018 GCA_038220425.1 Candidatus Limnocylindrales bacterium | reverse complement strand
GTACATCGCCGAGGTCAGGTCATGGATCTGGACCGAGCCGTCCGCCGGCAGGTGGTCGGCGAACCACTTCTTGTCGCGCATGCCCATGCCCCCGCCGGTCACGACCCGGAACTGGTCGTGGGCGAGCCGGATGATCGTCAGGTCGGCGACGATCCCGCCCAGCGCATTGAGCAGGGGGGTGTAGATCACCCGGCCAACCTTGACGTCCACCTGGTTGACGACGAGGCCCTGGAGGTAGGCCATCGCCCCCGGCCCGCTGGCATCGAAGATGGCAAAGGCGGCCAGGTCGACCATGCCCACCCGGTCGCGCATGGCCAGGTGCTCGGCGTTGATGATCGGCGACCACCAGCGTGATTCCCATTCGGCCGCCCGGGGCATGACTCGATCGCCGTACTCGGCCAGGAGCGCTTCATTGGCGCCGTACCAGAAGGGTCGCTCCCAGCCGGCAGCCTCGAAGAAGACGGCCCCCAGCTCGCGCTGGCGAATGTTGATCGGGCTCAGCCGGACGTCCCGGTTGGACGCCCATTGCTCCATCGGGTGAACGATGCCGTAGGTCTTGTTGAAGCCCTCGGCACTGCGTGCCTCGATGTGGGCGGTCACCCGGTGGTGGTCGTAGAAGCGGGCGATGTCGGAGGAATGCGGGTCGATCTCGGGCGTGCCATGGGTCATCCACTCGGCCACCGCCCGGGCGATCCCGGGGGCTTCCTTGATCCACACGGCGGCCACCGACCACAGGCCGTGGACCTCGGGGGTCTCGCCCAGGATGGGCATCCCGTCGGGTGTCAGCGACAGCAGCCCGTTGATCGCGTAGCGCACGCCGACCCGCTCGTCGCGCAGGATCTCAGGGACCAGCTCCAGGGCCTGTTCCATCTGGACGTCGAAGTCATCGTCGGTGAAGGGCAGCTCGCTGGGCGACTGGGCCGATTCGGCGATGGAGGGGATGTCGTCGGGCGACATCAGGATCGGCCGGTGAGCGTACGAGCCGACCTCCAGGTCGCCGCCGTGCTGGCGTTCGTACATGTTGGTGTCCATGTCCCGGACGATCGGGAAGGTGATCTCGCCGACGGTTTCGGCAAAGGCTGGGACCGGCCCGACGCTGATCATCTGGTGGACGGCCGGGGTGAGCGGGATCGAGGCTCCGGCCATCCGGGCGATCCGCGGGCTCCAGATCCCGCAGGCGATCACCACGGTCTCGGCCGCGATGTCGCCCCGATCGGTGCGAACTCCGGTCACTCGACCGTCGACCACGTCAATGCCGGTGATCTCGGTCTGGGCCGATACGGTCAGGGCACCCATCTCGATCGCCGCTTCACGCATGAGCGTGCCGGCCCGGAGCGAGTCCACGACGCCCACGCCGGGCGTGTAGAAACCGCCCAGGAGGATCGATTCCTCAACGTATGGCACGAGCTCCTTGATCCGGGCCGGGCTGATCAACTCGGCTTCGATGCCCCAGGCGTGGGCGGAGGCCAGCCGGCGCTTGAACTCCTCCATCCGTTCCGGGGTCCGGGCAACCTCGATCCCGCCACTCTGGGTGAACACGCCAAGGTCCTTGTACTGGCGGACGCTGTCCAGCGTGAACGCCGTCATCTCCTTGTTGTGGTCCGTGGTGAAGATGAAGTTCGAGGCGTGCCCGGTCGACCCACCCGGGTTGGGCAATGCGCCTTTGTCGATCAGCACGATATCCCGCCAGCCGTGCCGGGCGAGGTGGTAGGCCATGCTGTTGCCGACGATTCCGGCGCCGATCACCACGACCCTCGCCCGCTCGGGTAGCCCGCTCATGCGCTTGTTCGATCCTCCTGGACTGGGGTCCTGCAGTTCTAGGCCTTGGGGGCCTTGGGCTTCTTGGGCTTGGGTGGTCGATTGGGCGTCTTGTCACCCATGGTGATCCTCCGCTGTGCCTGCCGATCCGGCGCCGGATGGCGCCTGGAATCACCCGGACACGATACCGCGGCGGGCGACGGCCGGGAGCCCGGCTCCGAGACCGGGCCCGAGAGTGTTCCGCAGTCCGGGACGCGAGCACCGCCGATTCTCTCAGGTTCTTCTCAGAAATCAGGCGTACAACCAGGCCATGCATCTCCTCGTCGTTGAAGATGACCAGCGCCTGCGGCGGCTCCTGAAGCGCCTCCTCGAGGAGGATCGGCACGTCGTTGACGTTGCCGCCGACGGGAAGTCGGCCGTCGACCTGGCCACGGCCACGCCCGGGCTCGACGCCCTGATCCTGGACGTGGGCCTGCCCGACATCAGCGGCCTCGAGGTAGCCCGCCGGATCCGGGCCGCCGGAATCGACGTGTCGATCCTGATGCTCACGGCCCGGGACACCGTGGGCGATCGGGTCAGCGGGCTCGATGCCGGAGCCGACGACTACCTGCTCAAGCCGTTCGCCTTCGAGGAGCTGTCGGCCCGGTTGCGGGCCCTCTCCCGGCGCGGGGCTGCCGGCGCCCGGCGCTCCGACCCAAAGCTCAGTGCCGGCCTGATCGAGCTCGACGAGACCGCTCGCCAGGTCAGCGTCGGCGGCCAGCCGATCGACTTGAGCCCGCGCGAGTTCTCGCTCCTCGAGTGCCTCCTGCGCCACGCCGGCCAGACCCTCAGCCGCGATCAGCTGCTCGACCAGGCCTGGCCGTTCAGCGTGGCCGTCACGCCCAATGCGGTCGACGCCTACGTTCACTACCTGCGCGCCAAGCTGGGTTCGGCCAGCGCCCAGCTCGAGACGATTCGGGGCGTTGGCTATCGGCTGACCCATGGTTGAACCGGGCGACGACCGGGTCGATCGGCAGGCCCGCCAGGGCGATGCCCGTCTCGTCCGGGGCGTCGGCTGGCGGCTGGTCCTGTTCAGCGGCGGGACGACCTTGCTCATCCTGCTCGTCCTGGGCGCCCTGCTCTACGTCCGGGTGACCAGTTCGCTCGAGACCACCGGCATCGTCCAGCTGGATGCCCGGGCGGCCTCGCTCAAGCAGTTCCTGGACGGCAGCTCCGACCCGGGCAAGGGACCGCCGACCGGCCTGATCTTTGGCGGCGGTTCCTCGGGCACGTTTGCGATCATGGTCACGGCCGACGGCCAGCGGATCGGCGACCTGGACGACGGCGTGCCCACGGACTTGCCCAACCAGGCCTCGGTCGCGGCGGCCTGGCAGACCGGCCGGGACGTCCGCGACTGGACGCTGGGCGGCGTGCCGGTCCGGATTCTGAGCGTGACGGCCTCCAGCCGGGTGGGCAAGGTCGTGATCCAGGTCGTCCAGGACCGGACCGATGAGCAGAAGACGCTCGACGTGATCGGTGACGTGCTGATCTTCGGCGGTCTCCTCGCGGTGGTGGTCGCCGGTGGCTTCGGCGCCCTGTATGCGCGCCGGGCCCTGGCCCCGATCCGGCTGTCGCTGGCCAGTCAGCGTCTCGCGCTGCGCCGCCAGCGCGAGTTCGCGGCCGACGCCAGCCACGAGCTGCGGACCCCGCTGACGGTCATTCGAAGCTCGGTCGAATACCTCACCCGGCACCAGGATGACAGCGTCGCCAGCGTGGGCGACGCGCTCGAGGACATCACCGCCGAGGTGGGCCAGCTATCGACTCTCGTTGACGACCTGCTCCTGCTGGCCCGCTCGGATTCGGGCGCGATTGAAATCGATCGGCTGCCGCTCGACCTGGCTGACCTGGCCGGTGAGGCGGCCTCGACGCTGGCGCAGCCAGCCGCCGAACGGTCCGTCCGGATCGTGGTCGATCCCGAACCGGCGCCGGTGCTGGGCGATCCAGTCCGGCTGCGCCAGCTGGTGACGATCCTGGTCGACAACGCCATCCGGCACAGCCCGGCCGGCGGCGAGGTCCGGGTGGCCGTGCGCGGCGGCCGGCTGGCCAGCCTGTCGGTGGAGGATGACGGCCCGGGCATCTCGGCCGAAGACCTGCCCCGAGTCTTTGACCGGTTCTGGCGAGCTCCTGGCGCGCCGGCCGGCGGGACCGGCCTGGGCCTGGCCATCGCCCACTGGATCGTCGAACGCCACGACGGCCGGATCCGGGTGGCTAATCGCTCGGGCGGCGGGGCCCGCTTTGAAGTGGATCTGCCTGGCACGCCCAACCCGGTTGCCCATGTCTGATCTTCGCGGGCCCTGGTTTCAGAGTCTTCTCAGGGAAGGTCGCCAGAGTCGGGATGGATGTATGCCATGACTGGTACCCGACGCGCCGTTCCACTGCCCCGCGGCTGGTCCCTGCGCACCCGCGAGATCGTCGCCGTGCTCATCGGCAACGGCCTGCTCATCACGGCGATGTGGGTCCGTCACGGGGCGTTCGAGCTGCTCAACTCACCGAGCGGCTGGTTCATTGCTGCCGGTGAGCTGACCGCTCTGCAGGGTGGCTACCTGGCCCTGCTCCAGCTGGTCCTGATGTCGCGCAGCCCATGGCTCGAGCAGGTGGTCGGCCAGGATGCCCTGACCGCCGCCCACCGCTGGGTCGGCTTCAGCTGCGTCTGGCTGATCGTGGCCCATGTCCTGTTCACGACCGTGGGCTTTGGCCTGGCCGACGGCTCGAACGTGGTGGTCGAGCTGTGGACGCTGCTCACGACCTACCAGTTCATGCTCATGGCCGGCGTCTCGCTCGTGCTGTTCATCGCCGTGGCGGTCAGCTCGGTCCGGATCGCCCGGCGCCACCTGTCGTACGAGACGTGGCACGGAATTCACTTCTACGCCTACCTGGCCATTGCCCTGGGTCTAGGGCACCAGCTGGTCACGGGGACCGATTTCGCCCACGACCGGATCGCCTGGACCTATTGGGTCGCCATGTATGCGATCGCCGGCCTGACGATCTTCACGTTCCGGTTCGTCCAGCCCCTGATCACCTCCCTGCGCCATCGGTTCCGGGTGGTCAACGTCGAGCGCGAGGGTCCGGGCGTCGTCTCGATCTACCTCGGTGGCCGCGACCTCGACCGATTTGCGATCCGTGCCGGCCAGTTCGTGATCGTCCGGTTCCTCGTCCGGGATGGTTGGTGGCGCGGTCATCCGTTCTCGATCTCGGCGGCCCCCAACGGCCGCTGGCTGCGCCTGACGGTCAAGGACCTGGGTGATGATACGACCTCGATGGCCAATCTCAGGATCGGGACTCGGGTCTATCTTGAGGGCCCGTACGGCCTGCTGACGGGCGCCCGCCGGCTGCGTCGACGGGTTCTGCTGATCGCGGGCGGGATCGGCATTGCTCCGCTCCGGGCACTGTTCGAGGAGCTGCCGGCGGCCCCGGGCGACCTGACCCTGCTGTACCGGGCGAGCAAGCCCCGGGACATCGTCTTCCGGGCCGAGCTCGACCACCTGGCCGAGGCGCGCGGCGCGGACATCCATTACCTGATCGGGGCACGCGGCTCGCGGGCGATGCCCGAGGACCCCCTGACCCCTGGCGCGCTGCGCCGGCTCGTGCCTGACCTGCGCGAACGCGAGGTCTACCTGTGCGGACCCACGCCGATGATGGAGGCCGTCCGCGATGGCCTCCGGCTGCTGGGCATCCCGCCCCGTCACATCCACTTCGAAAAATTCGAATTCTGATCCCGGAGACTGTCATGCCAAAACGCGCCATCGCCGCCATCGTCACCACCGCCCTCGGGCTGGCCCTCCTGTTCAGCTTCAAGACGCCCGCTGAAAGCGCGTCCGCGCTGGGTCCGACCCAGGCCGTCGTCACGCCCGGAACCTCGGCCAGCCCGGCACAGGTTGCTGGAGCAACTCGGGTCCCGACCAGCACCCCGGCACCGACCAAAGCCGCCACTACCAGCAAGGGCAACGGCACGTTTACCGGATCGGTTGTCCAGAATCCGTTCGGCCAGGTCCAGGTCCAGATCACGATGGTCTCGGGCAAGATCACGGCCGTGACGGCTCTCCAGCTGCCCACCCACGGTCGGTCCGGGTTCATCTCGCAGGACGTCGGCCCGATCCTCCAGGGCGAGGCGCTGTCGGCCCAGAGCTCCAACATCGACCTCGTGTCCGGTGCGACGTACACCAGCGAGGCTTACGCCCAGTCACTCCAGAGCGCGATCGACCAGAGCAATGCCTGATCCCG
>JBBRIV010000197.1:0-6047 GCA_038220425.1 Candidatus Limnocylindrales bacterium | reverse complement strand
CTTCAACTCGACCGTCTCGGCCCTGGGCACGAGTATCACCAATCGCAACCCGAACGATGACAACACCTTGGGGCTGGACGCCGACATCGTCTCGGCCAACGGCATCCTGGCCAATGGCGCGACGGGCGCGACGATCCACCTGACGACCGGTGGGGAGACCTACTGGCCGGGCGTGGTGACCTTCGTCACGGACCTGTACGCACCCCGGATCACGCCGACCAAGACAGTGACTGACCTCAATGGCGGCGCCGTCGAGCGCGGCGACATCCTCAAGTACACCGTCGATGCGGCCAACACCGGCCAGGATGCCGCGGGGGGCGTGGTCGTCAACGATCCGATCCCCGCCAACACGACCTACGTCCCGGGCTCGCTGGTGATCCTGAGCGGACCGAATGCCGGGGCCAAATCTGACTCGGCCGGCAACGACCAGGCGGAGTTCGACGGAATCGGGAACCAGGTCGTCTTCCGGCTGGGTACGGGCGCCACCGGCACCTTGGGCGGGACCCTCGCCTCCGTCGGCCAGGCCAATGACCAGTCGAGCTTCACCTTCGAGGTGGCCGTCGATGCCGCCGCCCCGGCCGGCACGACCATCTCCAACCTGGCCAAGGCGGGCTATTACGGAGTCACCCTGGGACCGGGCATCCCGTTCACCGGGACCGCCGGGGCCCCGACCACGACGGCCGTGGGCGATGCCGACCTGGCCGTCACCAAGACGGTTGATTCGACCAATCCGAACATCGGCGACGTCCTGACCTACTCGATCGGGATCCACAACTACGGGCCGTCGGGTGCCCTCAACACCGTCGTCACCGACCATATCCCGGTAGGTACGACGGTCGTCGCGCACGTCGAGACCTCGGGCGTCTACAACGCGATCACGGGCCTGTGGACCCTCGGCGCCCTGCCGTCGGGCGGCTCGGCGACCCTGACCCTGCAGGTCAAGGTCACGGCCGCCGGGCCGATCGTCAACAGCGCGGTCGCGGCATCGAGCACGCCCGATCCTGACCCGTCGAATAACACGGCCACGGTATCGACAGCCGACCCGCTGGCCGACCTGGTCGTGACCAAGACGGTCTCGGCGCCGGCCGTCCCGGTCGGGACGAATGTCACCTTCACGATCGGCCTGCACAACGCCGGACCGAGCAACGCCACCACGATCGTGCTCAGCGACCTGCTCCCGGTGGGCCTCCAGTTCGTCTCGGCTGTTCCGGCCAGCGGCGCATACAGCGCCGTGTCCGGCCACTGGACGATCCCTGCCCTGGCCAACGGTGCATCCACCAGCCTGGCGATCGTGGCCAAGGTAACTGCGGCCGGGTTGTCGACCAACGTCGCGGTGGTCAGCAGCCTGGACCAGGCCGATCCCAATCCCGCCAACAGCAGCGCCTCGGCCGGGGTGACCGGCCAGACGGCCGACCTTGCCCTGACCAAGACGGTCGATAACGCCAACCCGGTCAACGGCAGCAACATCATCTACACCCTGACCGTCACGAATCACGGCCTGGCGGCAGCCGCCGGGACGGTCGTGGCCGACCCGATCCCAAGCGGGGTCACGTTCACGTCGGCCGTTGCCTCGGCCGGCGCGTACAACGCCGTGACTGGGACCTGGACCGTCGGGACCCTGGCCATTGCCGCCTCAGCGACCCTGGCCATCCATGTCCACGTGACCACGGCTGGGCCTGTCACCAACATGGCCACAGCCAGCTCGAATGTGTCAGACCCTGACCCGGGCAACAACCAGGCGACCGTGACCACGCCCAACCAGGTCGCCGACCTGTCGATTGCCAAGATCGTGAACCCGCTCACGACGGCGGTTGGCGGCAATGTCGTGTACACCATCACCCTGGCCAACGCCGGACCCAACGCGGCCACCAACATCGTCGTCGACGAGCTCCTGCCGGCCGGACTGCAGTTCGTGTCGGCCATTCCGAGCGTCGGAACCTACGACGCCGGAGCCGGGACCTGGCACGTGGCCAGCCTGGCCTCGGGTGCCAACGGCACGCTCGCGATCACGGCCACCGTCCTGAGTGCCGGGCCGATCACGAACAACGCCCAGGCGGTCGGGCTCGACCAGGTCGACCCGAACCCGGCCAACAACTCGGCCGGGGCCACGGTCACCGGTCAGGCCGCCGATCTGTCGGTCACCAAGACGGTCGATGTCCAGGCACCGAACTTCGGCGCTACCGTCCATTTCACGATCACGCTGGCCAACGCCGGTCCTGATCCGGCGCCCGGCGTCCAGCTGACCGATTTGCTGCCAAATTCGTTCACCTTTGTCTCGGCCGTGCCCTCGGCGGGGACCTACACGCCGGGCTCCGGCCTGTGGGACGTCGGCACGGTGGCCAGTGGTGCGACCGAGACCCTGGCCGTCACGGCCGTCGTCAACGGGACCGGCCTGATCCAGAACACCGCCCAGGTCAGCGCCTCGGGCCTGCCCGACCCCAACTCAACACCGGGCAACGGGGTGGCCAGCGAGAACGACCAGGCGACCGTCACGCTGAACGTGGCACCGGCCGCCGACCTGTCCATGGCCAAGACCGTGTCGACGACCGACGGCGTCGTCGGCCAGCCCCTGACCTTCCACCTTGTGGTCAACAATGCCGGCCCGAACACGGCCACCAACGTGGTCGTCCACGACGCCCTGCCGGCTGGCCTGACCTACGTCTCGGCCAGCTCGTCCGCCGGCAACTACGACGCCCTGACCGGGGACTGGACGATCCCCGCAATTGCCTCCGACGACAGTGCCACCCTGGACATCTCGGCCACGGTGACCACGGTCGGGCCGGGCACGAACACGGCCGAGGTCACGGCCTCGGATCAGTTCGATCCTGACTCAACGCCCAACAACCATGATCCGGCCGAGGACGACCAGGCCTCCGTTGCGTTCACCCGACGGCTTGCCTCGGCCGACCTGTCGCTGACCAAGACGGCGGCTCCGGCATCCGTTGCCATCGGGTCCAACGTGGTCTTCACAGTGGTCGTGGCCAATGGCGGACCGGACAGTGCGACGGGTGTCAGCGTCAAGGACCTGCTCGGCGCCGGGTTCAGCCTCGTGAGCGCGACGGGTTCCGGCAGCTACAACCCGGGCACGGGGATGTGGACCATCGGAACGCTCGCCTCGGGCAGCACGGCAACCCTCCACCTCACTGCCAAGGCCACTGCTGTCGGGCCCGAGTCCAACACAGCCGAGGTGTGGACCGCCAACGAGGCCGACCCGGACTCCACGCCGGGTAACGGCGTCGCCAGCGAGGACGACCAGGCGACGGCGACGATCACGGTGACCAGCGCACCCACCCCACCGCCGACCTCGGACCTGGCCGGCATGACGACGTCCGGCGGCTCCGACGCCAGCCTGCCCCTGATCCTGGCTTTCCTGGCGGTCCTCGCCTTCGCGTTCGCCGTCACGAATGGACATGCCCGGCGGCGCGCGAAGCGACCAACGTACCGACGGATGGCCCATCGAGTCCGCTAGGTTTCCTTCCCGAAAGCAGCGTTAGACTGGGCGCGGCCTGACGATCGAGCCCATGTCAACACGTCGATCGGGGTCGGAGCGGAGGTTTGCGTGGACGCCCGGAAGGTTCTTGCCGAGCTGGTTGGTACGTTTGTCTTCTTCCTGACCGGGCTGATGTCGATCGTCTCGACGAAGGCCTTTCCCGGAGGTCCCGACCTGCTGGTGATCGCCGTCGGCTTCGGCCTGGGGCTGTTCGTGGCCATCAACATCGCCGGGGCGATCTCAGGTGGTCACTTCAACCCGGCCGTGACCGTCGCTGCCGTCCTCGACAAGCGGCTCGACCCGATGACCGGCGCCGGCTACATCGTCGCCCAGCTCATCGGCGGGATCGGCGCCGCCGCGTTCGTCCTGCTCATGTCGAACCAGGCCGCGGTGGCGGGAACCATCACCGGTCATCCGACGTCGGTCAGTGACCTGCAGGCGGTCCTGATCGAAGCCCTGTTCACGGCCATCTTCATCGCCGTGATCCTGACCGTCACGAAGAAGGATGCGGGCCACGCCGCGTTCGTGATCCCGCTGACCCTGGTCGTCATCCACCTCGCCCTGGTCCCGATCACCGGCGCATCAGTGAACCCGGCGCGCTCCCTGGCCTCCGCCCTGATCGGCGGCGACCTCGGCTTGATCTGGATCTACCTTGTCGGTCCGGTCGTCGGGGCCGTGGGCGGCTGGGCCTTGTACCGGGCCCTGCTGGCGGAGCCCGCCGGGGCATGACCGTTCATGGATGACGCGCTGCGAACCGCTCTCAGCCGGAGCCAGTTGATCGAGCTCACGACCACTGGGGCCCGGACCGGCGCAGCCCGTCGGGTCGAGATCTTCCTGCACAGCTTCGACGGCCAGCTGTACATCAGCGGCATGCCCAACCGGGCCCGCAAGCGCAGCTGGCTGGCCAACATCGAGGCCAACCCGGCGATCGCGATCCACCTGAAGGGCGCCGTCACCACGGACCTACCAGCCACGGCCCGAGCCATCACCGATCAGGCCGAGCGGCGACTCGTCCTGGACAAGGTGGCCCGGGTCTGGAACCGGACCGACGTGGGCGTGATGATCGAGCACAGTCCGTTGATCGAGGTGTCAATCCCGGGCTACCCGGCCGGCTGACTCCGCCCGGACGGTTCAGGCCCGGCCACTAGGCCCGGCCGCGGACCAGGGTCGAGAACAGGTGCTCCAGGGTGGCGTCGGGGTCATCGGTCACCCCGGTGTGCACGGCCGATGGCTGGACCATCGTGCTGCTGGGCGACACGAGCCAGTGAAAGCGCTCGGGCCGGCTGAGCTCGGCGATCGGACCGGCGCTGACGTCCCCGGCACAGATCCGCGGGATCGTGTCGAGCTGGGACCGGACCACGGCGGGGTCACAGCCCGGCGCAAGAGCTTCCAGGATCTCCTCGTCCAGTTCGACGCGCGCGGCCAGGTAGCGCCGCGGGCGCGAGTGCAGGACGATCCCGGCGTTGAACGCCTCGCCCCGATCCTCGCGCGGGATGACCCGCAGGATCGCGTACTCGAAGGGACTACGAGTGACGGGCACGATCGGCATCCTCGACGAACGGACGGGGCGACTCGAGCCGGCCGAGCAGGTACTCCACGTAGGCCCGGCGGTGGTCGTCGGGTGACGTCATCGAGCCGGCACCATCGGCCAGCCAGGCGTCTGGGACGGCCGCCAGGATCCCTTCGAGCAGCTCGCGGCGGACCCGCGGCGCGAGCCTGGCGTCCGCCTCGGCAATCGACGAGGCGTAGGGCAGGAGGACATGGTCGACGATCTTGGGGAACGGCCGGCGAGCATGCAGCGCCGGTTCGCGCCAGGTGAAATGGATGTACAGGGCCGCTCCGTGGTCGATCATCCAGAGCTTGTGGTGCCAGACCAGCAGGTTGACGTTGCGGACCGTCCGATCCGGGTTCGTGATCAGGCCGTCGAACCACACGATGTTCGCGGCCAGGGCCGGGTCGAGCTCGGTCATCGGCCGGAAGGACAGGGCCCCGGGCAGGAAGTCGAGGCCCAGGTTGAGGCCCGGGCTGCGTTGCAGGAGGTCCTGGATCTCGCCATCGGGCTCGGCCGGAGCAAGGGCGGGGTCCAGCTCCACGAGGACAATTTCGGGCACCGGCAGGCCGAGCGCCCGGGCCAGCTCGCCGGCGACGAGCTCGGCCACCAGGACCCGAGGGCCCTGGCCGGCGCCATGGAACTTGACCACGTACAGGCCGTCGTCGTCGGCCTCAACCAGGCCAGGCAGCGACCCGCCCTCGCGTAGCGCTGTGACGTAGCGGGTGGCCGTGACGGTACGAATCGGCAGGCAGGCGGGGGCTCCAGGTTCGAGCGACGTTGGCGGGGCAGTCATCACGCTGAGCGTAGCCGAGTCGTCCGGGCTCCGGATCGCGATCGGGTAGAGTCTCGCTCGTGCACCTGGCTCGCCTCGCGCTCCTCGGGCTGATCGTGGCCAGCGCGGCCAGTGCGGCTGGCTGCCGGGCGCCGGCGGCAGCCGGGTCGCCTGCTCCGCCGATGGACAGCCGCTCGATGATCGCATTCAACAGCAGCCAGGTCTGTTCGCTG
>JBBRIV010000196.1:0-6095 GCA_038220425.1 Candidatus Limnocylindrales bacterium | reverse complement strand
CAGCATGCTGAATCTGCTGGCGCGCAACTGGTGGCTGGTCGAGATCCGGGGAGCCGCAGCGATTGCCTTTGGGGTGGTCGCCGTCTTCTGGCCGGGCCTCACCCTGGTCCTGCTGGTCAACCTGCTCGGCGCCTATTTCTTCGTCGACGGCTTTGCCCTGCTCCTCTCCGTCGTGCGCGGTGAGCCCGGTACGCGCGGGCATGGGCTGGTGATCGGCCTGATGGGCCTCCTCGGTATCGCCGTGGGCATCGCCACCTTCTTTCGGCCGGAGTTCACGGCCGTGGCCCTGGTCTACCTGGTGGCGTTCTGGGCGGTCGCCCTAGGAGCGATCCAGGTGGTCGCGGCGTTCCGCCTGCGGCGCGACGTGGCGGGCGAGCTATGGCTGGTCATCGGTGGCCTCGTGACGATCGCCTTCGGCCTGTTCATCGCCGCATTCCCAGGTGACGGCCTGATCTCGCTGGTCCAGATCCTGGGCATCTGGGCGATCTTCTTCGGCATCACCAGCCTGATCCTGGCCTCGCGTCTACGCGGCCTTCATCACGAAATCCTGCGCTCGCGGGTGGTAAAGACGGCGCGCTGAGTTCCTCGCGGACGTGAGGCCGCGCCCAGGATCGGCGACCCTGAACTCGTTCTGGCCGCCCCCATAGCCGTTCAGCGCTCGTCGCGCGCGGCCCCTGTGACAGCGCGCAGGCCCATGGCGATCAGCCACGCGTCCGTCGCCAGGAGCCCGGCCCGCTGCCAGAAGCCGGCCTCGGGCCGGACCAGCGACAACCCGAGGCAGGCCATTGAGACGGCGCCGACCACGACCGAGGCTCGGCCGATCGCGGGGCTGCTCTTCGCGAGCGTCGGAGCGGCTGACGGCCCCATCGCGGCGAGCGCGAGGTAGCCGAGTCCCGCGACCACAGCATGCGTCCGATCGCCCTCTGGCGACTGACCGAGTGGAGCCAGGGCGATCCCGACGGTCATGATTACATTCGCCCCGAGGACAAACGCCGCTGATGTGCCCAGAAACCGTCGCGCCGGGATGGCCGCCGCCCCGACGGACACGGCGAACGCGGCGAACCCCGCGTTCATCACCGTCCGTGTCGTCGCGTTGACGGCGGCGAGATCGCTGATGTGATCGCGGAAGGGAGAGTATCCAGGCGTGATCGCTCCGGTCACGACCCATGCGCTGATGAACGCGGTCGGGCCCACGATCAGGCCGGCGCTGAGGGCGCGGTCGAGCTTGCTGAGCAGCAGACTGGCTGGCATTGGTGCAGGGTACAGGCCCCGGAGCCGACGGCCACTGATCGACGCATGACGACAGGCTGGGGAGATCCCCTCGCAATCCGCTGGTTGGGATGACCTAGGGTGTCGGAGTGCTACTCGTGACCCAACCCATTGACGGCGTCGGCGGCCATCCGGCTCAGCCGGCGGGTGCCGGCTCCGGGCGTCGGCCCGGTACGGCGCCGATCTGGAGCATCAGGCCCATCTGGTCCGCGATGCCCCAGTGCTCGACGAGCCGCCCATCCTTGAAGCGCCCGATGTCGATGACGTCGACCTCGACAGTCTTGCCGGTCGGCGGGTTGCCCATGATCGTTCCGGTGTGCACACCCCGGGCGCGGTTGCGGGTCCAGACCATGTCGCCGTCCGCGATCAGGTCCTCGATCGTCAGGGAGAAATCCGACATCCCGCTATGGAGGAAGCGGATGACGTCCTTCGCGCCGTCGGACCCTGGCTTGTTCCCCCGCTGGTGCTCGATGCAGTCGGGCGCCAGGAGTTCATCAATGACATCGAAGTCGGCCGTCGAGAAGGCGTCGATGATCCTGCGAAAGGCCGCAACATTGTCTGCCTGGACAGACGACTGGGACACGGACATGGCCGACTCCTTACTGCACTGTCGCTATAGTTGTAACTAGAGTGATACAGTAGTTCTGTGGATGATGTCAAGACCCCACCGAACCGTGCGCCGGCGGCGCCTCGTCGTCGCCACCGGGCGGAGACCCGGGCCCGGATGCTCGATGCCGCGCTCCGGCTCTTCCTCGAGCGCGGTTACTCGGCTACGACGATCCCGGCCATCGCCGAGGCGGCCGGTGTCGCCATATCGACGATCTACTGGGCGTTCGGGTCAAAGCGCGCGATCGTCAGCGAGATCCGCGGGGCGTGGTTCGAGCAGGCCCAGACCGGCGCGCGCATGAGGGAGGTCCTCGCGACCAAGGATCCAGGAGCGCGACTGGAGGCGTATGCCCGGTTCATGGGCAACCAGTGGGCGACCGGGGCGGAGGCGCTGACGATCCAGCAGGACGCGATGCATGCCGACCCGCTGGTCGCCGCCGAGATCGTGATGGTCCTCGAAGGGCGCGCCAGGAGTCTGCGAGCGGTCGTGGAACCACTCGCGCCATACCTTCATGAATCACTCACAGTCGACACCGCCCATGACCTGCTGTTGGCGCTGAGCATGCTGGAGCCATACCGCGAATTGCGCGGTCGCGGCTGGTCGGACGACGCGTACCAAGCCTGGCTTGGACGAGTCCTCCGGGAGCAGCTCCTCGGGCGCACGACCACGGGCTGACGCCTCGCGGCGTCGATCGCCTGGTCTAACCGCTGGGCTCCTGGACTGCTGCTGTTCAGCCGTGTACCACTCAACGGGGGTCAGAAGCGCCAGGACGGCGTCAGTCCACAGTTTGGCGTCGCGAGCTTCGCTACGGCCAAGCTTGCACGTATCCTCCAAACTATGGCTGCGTGAACTGGACCAGTACGCAACTGGAGTCTCGATCCCATGACTCACGATCTCCCGACGCCGGACGTCCTCACCGTCTACGGCGGCAGTTGGTGCTCCGACTGCAGCAACACGCGGCGATACCTGGACTCGGCCGGCGTCCCATACCGCTACGTCGACCTCGGCGCCGATCATGCCGCCCAGGCGTTGCTCGACCAGGCCGGGTACCTCGCCATTCCGGTTGTGGTCACCACGGATGGGACGGTCCTCATCGAGCCATCCGAGCAGGAGCTGGCCGCGGCCGTGGGGATCCGCACCGCCTGATCGGCGCGCGCCAAGCACGCCAAGACGGCATCCCCCGCCAGATTGCATCGACACTCGACGCCAGTAGGCGTGTGTTCTCGAGCGGGACGCTAGCCCAGGAACGGATTCGGCACGCCCGATTCCGCATATTCCTTCAGTGCGCCGACAATCCGTCCCCACGTGTAGTTGACCCGTGCGAACTCGATCTCAGGGTAATCGTCGCCCCATCCGTCTTGGCGGAACGACACCGTCGATCCCAGGCCCGACGAGGCCGGCGTGATCTCCCACGTCACGGTCGTGCCGGCCCAGTGTGGGAAGTCCCCGAGGCAGGACCACGAAGCGGACTTGCTGGGCTCCAGTCGGTCGACACGCATGTGGAGGTCGACTGGAGCAGCCGGGAACCCGAATCGGGACACCGTTCCTGTGGTCGCTTGCACCTCGCAGTCGGACGTCCAGAAGGCGGCCAGCCCGTCCTTGGTCGTGATGGCCTCGAAGATCGCTGCGGGACCGGCGGCGATATCCACGGCATGCAACATGGGTCCGGGCATGGTTCCTCCTCGTACCTCGCATTAGGGCCACTACTTAAGACACGACTTAACTTGAACCTACCGACGTGACCTTGTCAATCCTTAATCTGTGGCTTAATCTTGGTCCGTGCAACCGACGATCCTCGAGGCGCTCACCAGCCCCAGGCGACGGGCCATCCTGCGGATGGTCTGGGACCGGGAACTCATCTCTGGAGAGATCGCCGCAGCCTTCGATGTGAGCTGGCCGGCGATCTCGCAGAACCTTGGCGTGCTCCGGCGGGCCGGCCTCGTCGTCGAGCGACAGGTCGGCACCCGTCGCTTCTACCGTGCTGATCAGACCGCCCTTGGACCCGTCACCGAGTTGCTCCACGCCATGTGGGCCGCCGACCTCCTCGCGCTCAAGGACACCATCGAGTCGGACGGACGCGGCGGACCGAGAGGGTGACCACGCCAGTCGGTGACGAGGTCGATATCGAGGTACGGATCCGGGCGCGTCCCGAGAAGGTCTTCGCCTACTTCATCGATCCCCAGCTGTATGTCCGCTGGCAGGGAAGCGCGAGCCGCCTGGACCCTCGCCCGGGTGGGATCTACGAGGTGTCGATGGATGACGGGTCCGTCGCGAGCGGCCAATACGTCGCGGTGGAGCCGCCGGATCGCCTGGTCTTCACATGGGGCTGGCTGGGCGACGAGACGCTGCCACCAGGTCAATCGACGGTCGAGGTGACCTTCCGTGCCGATGGCGACGACACCGTCGTCCGACTCCGCCATTCGGCGCTGCCGTCGGCGGCGTCGCGCGAGCGGCACGCCGAGGGGTGGCACCACTTCCTCGAGCGCCTCGTCGACGTCGTCACCGAAGCCGCTCATGAGAGCCCGGCAGGTGCGGGAAGGTGAAAGTCGACGTCCTGACCGACATCGAGATCGATCGGCCGCGAACCGAGGTGGCCGCGTTCGCAGGAGATCCGACCAATGCCCCGACCTGGTACGCGAACATCGCGTCCGTCAATTGGGAGACACCCGCGCCGCTCGCCGTCGGATCGCGGCTGGCGTTTGTCGCCCGGTTCCTTGGGCGCCGACTGGCCTATACCTATGAAATCGTCGAGCTGATCCCCGGCGAGCGACTCGTCATGCGGACGGCCCAAGGCGCATTCCCGATGGAGACGACCTACACCTGGGTTGCAGTCAGCGAAAATCGAACCCAGATGAGCCTCCGCAATCGCGGTGAGCCGAGCGGCTTCGCGAACGTCGGAGCGCCCCTGATGGCTGCGGCCATGCGTCGTGCCAACCAGAAGGATCTGCGGCGCCTCAAGGCGCTCCTCGAGCGGGTCTGAACTGGCGTAATCGTCGCGTCTACGGGTCTCGACAGTGACTCCCCGTCGTGGATGCCCGTTCGACCCCTCTAGAGGGCGCGTTGATGCTCGATGTACACGGCAAGCTTGTTGAATGCCATCGCCCAACCTGTTGCACCCGGGGAGTCGGCCGGGATGCCGATGTGGGTCAGCACCATCTTTGTCTTGCCCCCGACTTCTTCGAGCTCGACGATCACCTGGGTGATTGCGGGATGGCCCTCGGGCATGCCCATGACCTGGGGCGACACGACACTCCCCTCGTGATCGGACATGAATTCGGTGAAGACAAGCCGCCGGTTCAGGACCACCTCGCGGTGCTCGCCGCCGAACCACATCTGCATCGGGCCGCCTGGGGTCTCCATCGTCATGGACACAAGACGACGGCCGCCAACGCGCACATCCATGGCAGCCACGGAGATCGTGACGCCGTCCGGGCCATACCACGCCTCAAAGTGGTGCGGCTCGGTCCACATCTGCCAAACGAGAGCCGCCGGCGCATCGAAGGTCCGTTCGATCATCACTGCGTCCCGGGAAGCCCGGTCTTCACTCATTGGTTTGGTCCGTCCTGTGTTCCACTTCAAGTTGAGAGATGTAGACGTTCAGCCGGTCGAAGCGGGCTTCCCAGACAGGCCGATACCGCTCGGTCCAGGTTGAGACCTCCTGCAGTGGTGCGGCATCCAGGCTGCATGGCCGGAACTGGGCCCGCTGACCTTTGGTGACCAATCCGGCCCGCTCTAGGACCTTGATGTGCTTCGAGATTGCGGGCAGCGTCAGGTTGAACGGCTTTGCGAGTTCGTTGACGTTCGCTTCTCCTTCGGCAAGCCGGGCGAGAATCCCGCGGCGCGTCGAATTGGCCAGCGCCGCGAACGTCTCGCTGAGTCTGTCGTTCTTGACTCCGATCTCCACGGACCCTCCCCGTACTGTCCTGACTGGTTAAGTAACTAGTGCGGAAAATACAGGGGTCGTCGCAGGATGTCAATCGCCCTCAGCGCAGGCGGACCGTGGCGCGGGAATTAGAGCCCATCGCTGGCTATCGCCCTGATCGTGACTCTGGATCTCGATCGACCGCAACGCTGGCCGGATCCTTCTGATCGGCTGAGCCTGAGCCGCCCAGGGGCGCGGCTGCCGGCTCGCTGACTAGTGTATTGACAGTGACACGGTTCACTGTCAAGATGCTGTTATGCCAAACGAGAACGAGTACAGCCTGCGCGACCTTGCCGA